>JBAWYD010000055.1:0-16249 GCA_037143735.1 Deltaproteobacteria bacterium | reverse complement strand
GTCGGCACCTTTGCGGTGATGTATTTAGCCGGATACAACCTCGACAATCTTTCCCTGATGGCCCTGACCCTGAGCGTGGGGTTTGTTGTCGACGATGCCATTGTCATGCTGGAAAATATCGTGCGGCACATGGAAAAGGGAGAAAGTCCTCTGGAAGCCTCCCTCAAGGGCTCGGCGGAGATCAGTTTCACGATTCTCTCCATGACCATCTCCCTGGTTGCTGTTTTCATCCCGGTGTTATTCATGGGCGGAATTGTCGGCCGATTGCTCCACGAATTTGCCGTCACCATCGCCGTCGCCGTCCTCATTTCCGGATTCGTATCCCTCAGCCTGACGCCGATGCTCTGCAGCATGTTTCTCCAGCCCGCCGGGGAACAGCAGCACAGTCGCATCTATCGGGTGTCCGAGCGATTTTTTGAAGGCATGCTCCGCCTTTATGACACTACTTTGAAATGGGCCTTGAGGCGCCGGCTCACAACGCTCATTCTCTCGTTTGTTTTTTTAGTCATAGCCGCAGGTCTCTACGCCGTCATCTCCAAGGGATTCCTGCCGAGCGAAGACACGGGCCAGATCACCGGTTTCACCGAAGCGGCACAGGGCATATCCTTTGAATCCATGGTGGAGCACCAGAAAAAAGTCGTCCGCATCATCGAGAAGGATCCGAATATCGAGAAGGTGATGTCGAGCGTCGGGTCGGGGGGCGCTTCGTCCATGAACACGGGACGTTTGACTATCCGCCTGAAACCTCGCCAGGAAAGGCGCCAGAGCGCCGATGAGATCATCCAGAAGCTCCGGCCGCAGTTGGCAGCGATTCCCGGAATCCAGGTCTATCTGCAGAACCCGCCGCCCATCCGGATCGGCGGCTATCAGACGAAAAGCCAGTACCAGTATACCCTTCAGAGTCCGGACATGAATGACCTTTATAAATACGCACCCCTTCTGGAAGCAAAGCTGAAAGACATGCCGGGATTCCAGGATGTGGCCAGCGATCTTCAGATCAAGAGCCCCCAGATTTCCATAAACATCAACAGAGACAAGGCCTCGGCCCTCGGGATCAGCGCTGGTCAGATCGAGGCCGCCCTGGAAAGCGCCTACTCCGCAAGCCAGATATCAACGATTTATGCACCCAACAACCAGTACCGCGTCATCATCGAACTCGATCCGCAGTACCAGACTGATCCCTCGGCGCTTTCGCTTCTCTATGTCCGCTCCTCTTCCGGGAACCTGGTCCCCCTGAATACGGTAGCAACCATGGAATGGACAGTCGGGCCTCTCACGGTCAACCATCTGGGCCAACTTCCCGCAGTGACCCTATCCTTCAACCTGCCCCCCGGGGCATCCCTGGGCGACGCTGTGGATGCGGTGGAAAAAACGGCCCAGGCCATCCTGCCCGCGACGATAACCCGTACCCTCCAGGGAACTGCCCAGGCATTCGCGTCCTCCATGGTGGGGCTGGGGATGCTGATCCTGGCTGCAATCCTCGTGATTTATATCGTCCTGGGCATCCTTTACGAGAGCTTCATCCATCCTTTGACGATTCTATCGGGCTTGCCCTCGGCCGGCCTCGGCGCCCTCCTGACGCTCCTCATCTTCCGGATCGACCTCAACCTCTACGCTTTGGTGGGCATCATCATGCTCATAGGCATTGTCAAGAAAAACGCTATCATGATGATCGATTTTGCCCTGGACGCGGAAAGGAAGGAAGGGATGAAGCCGGAAGAAGCGATTTACCAGGGCGCCCTGACACGCTTTCGCCCCATCATGATGACAACCATGTCTGCCCTGGTGGCCACGTTGCCCATCTCCCTCGGCCTGGGCGCAGGCGGAGAATCCCGTCAACCCCTGGGTCTGGCCGTTGTTGGGGGGCTCATCTTTTCCCAGATCGTGACGCTCTACATCACCCCGGTAATCTATACGTACCTGGATTCGCTGCAAGTTACTTTGCGCCGAAATTACCGCCGCATACGGCCTGCCCGCAAGTAGTAATCAGCGAAGCTGATACACACCTTCCATGATCATCGATACCGCACCTCATATTTTGTGGCCAAACTCCTCTTGACACACAAAATCCTTCTTCATATACTCCCGTGAAAAAGCAATACCTTATCAAAATTTTTTCTTCCCATTGACTTGTTATCCTCATTTCTCTTATACTTACGAATAAAAATGTATGGATTCCCGCCTTCGCGGGAATGACAATTAAGGTTTTATTGTCGCATGACGTGATTCGAGTGGCATGAGGTCATGATCTCAAGACGTGAGTTTTTATCAATCGCAGCAAGGCTTGCCCCGATACTCGGCGGTGCGGGTATAGTCCTGGCCGATCCATTCCGGCAGGGGTTTCTGCCCGGCGCGGATTCGGGTTTTGCCTATGGGGGCAGCTACACGGATGAACTCGTCCATTCGGCCCCCGGAGCGCGGTACTGGGTTTCCCTGCACAAAGACAACATTGTCAAATGCCTGCTATGCGCCCACGGCTGCGTTATCAAAAGCGGTCAACGGGGCCAGTGCCGTACACGCATAAACGTCAGCGGGGAACTGCGCAGCCTCGTTTACGGACGCCCCGTTTCCGTCCACGTCGATCCGATCGAGAAGAAACCCTTCTATCACTTTCTTCCGGGAGCGGACGCCTACTCCATAGGAACCTCGGGGTGCCCGTTCCATTGCCAGTTCTGTCAGAACTGGGAACTTTCACAATCCCGGCCGGAGGATTACCGGACGACCTATACACCACCGGCAACACTCGTCGGATCCGTACTGTCCCGTAAGGCCCGCGTCATTGCCTTTACATACAACGAACCGACGGTATTTACGGAATATCTGATCGACATCGCCCGGAATGCGAAAAAACAGGGTCTGCGCTCCGCTCTGATAAGCTGCGGATTTATGAACGAGGCGCCCTTAACCGACATGTGCAGGGCCCTTGACGCCATCAAGATAGACCTGAAGGGCTACAGCGAACATTTTTACCGCACCGTAAGCAACGCGGAACTGCGCCCTGTCCTCAGAAGCATCAAGCAGATCGCGAAGAGCCGCACCCACCTTGAAATCGTTAATCTGGTGGTCCCGACCCTGAATGATTCCGACGGGATGCTTCAGGAGCTGGTCAACTGGATCGTGGGGGAAATCGGCCCGGACGTTCCCGTCCACTTTTCACGATTTCATCCTGGCTACAAGCTTCTCAACCTCCCCCCCACGCCCGTAGCCACGCTGGAACGCGCCCGCGACATGGCCCTGGCCAAAGGAATCCATTACGCATACGTGGGGAACGTGCCGGATCACCCGGGAAATCACACGTACTGCCCGGGGTGCAAAGGAATCGTGGTACGGCGGCATGGCTTTTTTGTTCAGGAAATAAACTTGAAGGGCGGAAGATGTTCTTTCTGCCGCCGGAAAATCGCCGGTGTATGGACTTGAAAGGGATCATGCTCATGAAAATGCTACGCGTTGGACTTGCCATCATGATGATCGGCCTTGTGTTTCCTGTTGCGTGTCAGGCAAAGAAAGCATCGGACAACGACATTCGCCAGCCTGCCGTCGCCGGGAAGTTCTATCCCGACTCGGAATCCAGATTGAAACTCGCCATTCAGAAGTACCTTCAGGATGCCGTGCCGGAAAAAACGAAAAGCCCCGTTGCGATTATCGTGCCCCATGCGGGATACATCTTCTCCGGGCAAATCTGCGCCGACGGATTCAAGCAGGTGAGTTCGCAACAGTACGACGTGGTCGTCATCCTGGGCGCCAACCACACAAACCCGGACTTCCGGAAAATCTCCGTTTACCCCGGCGACGGCTTCCGCACCCCCCTGGGAACGGTCATGATCGACAGAAACATGGCGTCATCGCTTGCGGAAAAAAATCCCGACTGCATCCCGGACAAAACGCTTCACGAGCAGGAACATTCCGTTGAAGTCGTCGTGCCGTTCGTTCAGGTCCTCTTTCCGAAGGCAAAAATCGTCCCTGTGATTGTCGGAACACCGGACATCGACATGTGCACCCGTTTCGGAAAAACTTTGGCATCGGTGGTGAAAGACAGACGGGCACTCATTGTGGCCAGTTCCGATCTTTCCCATTATCCGTCAGCGAAAGACGCCGCCTCTGTGGACGGGAAAATCCTTCAAGCGATTACCGGACTTGATCCGGCGGCATTCAGCTCTGCCGTTCAGATCCAGATGAACCGTCGCATCCCGAATCTTTATACATGCGCCTGCGGTGAGGCGCCCATCATGGCGGCCATGGCAGCGGCAAAAACCCTCGGCGCGACGCACGGCGACATAATCAGCTATGCCCATTCGGGTGATGCGTCCATCGGAGAACAGTCGCGCGTCGTCGGCTACGGGGCGGTGGCGCTGACCACAGAGAAAGAAAAGGAGAATTCGATGGAATCAAAGAAGATATCACAGGCGCCCGGTGACACCACCCTTCGGCCATCCGACAAGAAGTCTTTGCTCGCCTTCGCCAGGGAAACCATATCGCGACTCCTTCTGACAGACACGCTTCCTCTGGCCAGGGGATTCGATCCGAAACTCCAGCAGCCGCAGGGGGTTTTCGTCACCCTCAAGAAAAAAGGAGAACTCCGGGGTTGCATCGGCCGGATCATCGGAGATGAACCACTCTGCAAGCTGGTGGGGACCATGGCGGTACAGTCCGCGTTATATGACAGACGGTTCAGACCGGTGACCTCTGACGAGCTTGACGAGATCGACATCGAAATTTCCGTACTGACGCCCCCGAAGCATGTATCGGGTGCGGAGGATATCGTCGTCGGACGGGACGGCGTTCTGCTCAGCAAGAACGGGCATTCGGCGGTCTTTCTTCCCCAGGTGGCCACGGAGCAGGGGTGGAGCCGGGAGGAAATGCTGGATAACCTCTGTTTCAAGGCGGGGCTCAAGGCCGGGAGCTGGAAGCAGGGGGCGCAACTGTCCACCTTCCAGGCCATTGTATTCAGCGAAACGGATTTCAAATAACCCCCATGATCGTTTCCCTCATTGTCATTGGATTGATCTCCATTCTCGGCCAGGTGGTCCTGCTGCGGGAATTGAACGTCGCCTTCTACGGGGTTGAGCTGATTTACCTCATTGCCTTGGGGATATGGTTGTTCTGGACAGCCGTCGGCGCTCTGATTCTTCGCCGGACGTACTTCCCCACCCACAACATGATGGCGCTTCTGTTCTTCGCGTTTGGTATCTTCCTGCCCCTTGATGTTGCATTCATCCGTGCCAGCCGTCTCCTTTTCGGCGGCGTCCCCGGCGCGTACCTGCCATTTCTTCACCAGTTCATGGTTACTGTTGTCGCACTTTTGCCTGCGGGGATTCTGTCAGGCCTCCTGTTTCAGTGTGCCGCAAAACTCTACGTGGCAAAGGGAAGAACCCTGGCGGTCGCTTACGGCATCGAGAGCGCCGGCGGGGTTGCAGGCGGTCTTTTTGCGACCCTCTTTATTGTCTGGGGAGTCCAGAACTTCGCCATAGCATTTGCGTGCGGCTTAGCTGCCGTTATCACACCGGTTTTTCTGGAAAGGGACGGATTGTCACTCCTGCACCGGGCCTCAATGGTTTTTGCCGGCCTTTTTGTTTTACTCTTGTTTAGCACACCTTTCATCGACAGACTGATGACTGCATGGAATCATCCAAATCTCGCAGAAACGAAGGATTCCCCTTACGGACGGATCACCGTGACAAGCCTCAAGGGACAGGTCTCTGTTTTTGAAAACGATGCCCTTGCGTTTGAGACGGAAGGAACGGAAGCGGAATATTTCTGCCATCTTGCAGCCCTCCAGCATCCCAATCCCGCGCGCGTCCTGATACTGGGCGGGGGGATTGAAGGGATCGCGAGAGAAATGCTCAAGCACGCCCCGGAAAGAATCGATTATGTGGAGATTAATCCGGTCATGATGGATATGGTCATGGGGTATCTGCCCGACAACATTCAGAAATCCATCAGGGAACCAAAGGTTCACCTCACTTTTGCCGACCCGCGACAGTTTCTTAAGAGAAGCGGATCATACGATCTCATCCTGGTCGGCATGCCGGAACCGGCATCGGGTCAGTCAAACCGTTTCTACACTCGGGAATTTTTTGAACAGTGCGCTGCCGGCCTGAATCCGGGGGGGATTCTTGGCTTCAGGCTCCGCTCCGCGGAAAACCTCTGGACACCGCCATTGACACGCCGCACGGCAAGCATTTACCGCGCACTGGAATCCGTTTTCCCCGAGGTGCTCTTCCTTCCGGGAGCGACAAACATCGTAACCGCCTCCCGCGAACCCCTGCCCGGCAAACCGGAAATCCTGTCCGAAAGGCTTCATAACCGGAAGATCGCAACCAGACACATCTCGTCGGATTATATCCGGTATCTCTTCACGAACGACAGATTTGCTGAAATCAAAAACGTGCTGAAGAGCCACCCGGCGGCGCCCAACACAGATGTCCGTCCCGTGTGTTACCAGTACACCTTTATGATCTGGCTGTCGAAGTTCTTTCCGCGCGCATCACTCATCGATTTTTCGTCACTCACGGATAAACGAGAGACAGGCCCCCTGTTACCGCTTTTACTGTGGCTCAGCCTGCCTGTCATCTTTTTCATGAGCCGCTTCCGGCCAGCCTTCCGACGTGTTCTTCTGGTAGCCGTGGCTGGATTCATCGGCATGGTTCTGGAAACGGTTTTTATCCTCCATTACCAGGTAAAACACGGCGTGCTCTATCAGGATATCGGAATATTGCTGATGAGCTTCATGGCGGGGCTTGCAGCGGGTTCTATAACGGTTAACAAGGTGATAAACCGGCTTATCGATAGACCGGGACGGATCAGATGGTATGGAATCGGGTTGATTTCAGGGTTTTGCCTGCTGTGTGTCGTAACGGCAACGAAAACGACCATGAGCACATTCACGGGATTGGCGCAGACCGCGGGGTTCCTCGCCTCGGCGGGATTCCTGGTTGCAGGCGTCTTCGCCTATGCGAGCCTCCATGAAATTCACGACCAGAAAGAGGTGATATCCCCCCTGTATGCTGCGGACATTTTCGGAGGATGCCTCGGATCTCTTGCGGCCAGCCTTTTTCTGATCCCTGTTTTGGGACTGGACGTCGCAACGCGCGGCATGCTCCTCCTTGCAGTATTTTCTTTTTTCCTGGTCTGACGTTACCGTTTGACACCCGGATGTTCTTACCCTATACTCGCCTGTCATCAGGATGTTTTCAGGAACCTTGTCCGGATGCAGAAGGAGGAACGGCACGATGGCACAGATAACCGGCGGACAACTGGTGGCAAAGACGCTGAAGCAGGCAGGCGTCGGGACGATCTTTACCCTTTGCGGCGTCCACATTGTCGATATCTACAACGGTTGTATCGATGAAGGCATCCGGATTATCGACGTGAGACATGAACAGACGGCCGCCCACGCCGCTGAAGCCTGGAGCAGGCTCACCGGCATCCCCGGTGTGGCCGTTGTGACGGCAGGCCCCGGTCTGACCGACGCCGTAACAGGCGTCGCCAACGCCTTCCGGAATCAGACACCCATGCTTCTCATCGGAGGACAGGCGCCGCGAAAACAGATGCTGAAGGGCGGCTTGCAGGAACTCGATCATATTTCTCTCATGAAGCCGATCACAAAGACAGCCATCTCCATTTCCGATACGGAACGGATTCCCGAACTCATGACCGTCGCCATTAGGGAGGCATACAGCGGTCGCCCGGGACCAAGTTTCATCGAAATTCCCATGGATGTCCTCGACGCCGCTGTCGAACGGGAAAATATCGTGTTTCCTGTGCACTTTCGCTCACGCGGCCGTCAATACGGCGATCCTGCCCTGATTCAGGAAGCGGCAGAGCTCCTGGAGCGTGCAGAGAGGCCGGTTATCCTCGCCGGCGGCCAGGTATGGCACTGCCGCGGAGAAAAAGAGCTGTCGGAGTTCGTTGAAAAGACCGGCATTCCCGCCTATCTGAACGGTGCGGCAAGGGGATGTCTTTCTGGGGACTGTCCCTTCTTCCTTATCCGATCAAGACGGCACGCCCTTTCCCGCGCTGATGTGGTCATGATTGTCGGAACGCCCATGGATTTCAGGCTGGCATACGGCAACCGCATTTCCGGAGACGCTAAAATCATTCAGATTGATTTAGACGCAAGCGAGCTGGGACACAACCGGGATATTCATGTCGGTATCCAGGGAGACGCGAAGGCGAGTCTGTCGCAACTGATCGCCGCCATCTCGCCGCTTGCCCATGATCGCTCATGGACCGGAGAATTACGGCAGATGGAAAAGACGCTCATTGAAAAGGACAGACCGTTTCTCGACTCCGATGCGTCGCCCATTCACCCCCTGCGTCTCGCCAGGGAAATCAGGGACTTTATGGCAGAGGATGCCATTTTTATCGCTGACGGCGGAGACGTGGTGACAATATCCGCAAGCGTCATCATCCCCGGTCGGCCGGGACGATGGCTTGACCCCGGACCTCTCGGCACCCTCGGCGTGGGAACCCCTTTTGCCATCGCCGCCAAGGCGGCCATGCCTGAAGCGGAGGTTGTTGTCCTCTTCGGCGACGGCGCTTTCGGGCTGACCGGTTTTGATTACGACACCCTGGTTCGTTTTGACATGCCTGTCATCGGCGTGGTGGCGAATAACGCCGCATGGAATCAGGTTCGCTACGGACAGATGGAAAGATATGGACCCATAAAAGGCGAGGCGGCCAATCGCCTTACTCCCCTGCGCTATGATCGCATCGTGGAGGCCATGGGCGGGTATGGCGAACAGGTGACCGAACCGTCTCAGATACGCCCCGCCCTCGAGCGGGCCCGCCGTTCAGGGAAACCCTCATGTATTAATGTGATGGTTGACCCCGACGTGTTCAGTTCAGGGACAATGAAACAATCCATGTTCAAATAGGTGTGGTGTATGAAAAGGTCAGGAAGTCAGTGACACTGACATCAAACATTTCTTCTGAATTTTTCAGGATTTAAGGGATGCGTTCTCGATTAAAAAAGGAGGCTTTATGATGGACTTTACATTTACGGAAGAACAGGAAATGTTCAGAAAGGCGGCCAGAGAGTTTGCCGAGGTGCAGCTATTCCCCCGGGTGGCTGAGATGGAGGCCACCGGCAAAGTTTGTGACGCCGTTGTCAGAGCCTTGGCGGAGGCCGAGATGATGGCATTGACCATTCCGGAAGAATATGGCGGCCTGGGATTGGGCTATACGGCGCGCATGATCGCCCTTGAGGAAATCGGCCGCATTTCAGTGGCCACTGCCATGATGCTTCAGGTATTCGCTCTGGGAATCGAATCAATAGTGAAATTCGGAAACGAAAAGCAGAAACGCAAATACCTTCCCGGTCTGGCCAAAGGGGAGCGCCTGGCCACCACGGCCGTTACCGAGCCCGCCGGAGGGTCCGATCCCGCCGCAGCAAGGACAACCTATCGAAAAGATGGCGAGCACTATATCATCAATGGGCGAAAATGCTTTATCACCAATTCTCATATCGCCGATACCATCACGATTCTGGCCAGGGATGATGCTGATCCCAAAGCTTTTTCCACCTTTATCATCGAAAAAGACATGCCGGGCTTCAAGGCGACCCACGAAGAGAACAAGGTTGGCATGCGGGGATGCAATACGGGCGAGCTTTCTTTTGAGGATCTTCGGGTATCCGGAGATCAGCTCCTTGGGGAGGAAGGCAAAGGGATGCGAATAGCCATGTCGGCAATCGGAGATGTCGGCCGGGGAGGCATGGTGGGCTGCGCCCTGGGAGTGCAGACCGCCTGTCTGGAAGCTTCGGTGAAATTTGCAAACGAGCGCATCCTGTACGGAAAACCGATCAGCCAGTTGCCAACCATCCAGAGCAAGCTGGCCGAGATGAAAGTGGATATTGAGGCCGGACGTCTTCTTGCCTATCGGGCAGCGGCCCTTCAGGATAATGGCCAGCGCTCCGGAAACGAATTTGCCGTGGCCAAATACTTTACCACGGAAGCCGCGCAAAGAGCTGCCAAGATGGCTGTGGATATTCACGGCGGATATGGTTGTATGGTGGAATATCCGGTAACCCGGTACCTGAGGGATTCTTTCGTTCTGGGGCCGTCGGCGGGCACTTCGGACATCATGAAGGTAGTCATCGCCCGCTGGGTGCTTTCATAGAATCTCGGGGACAAACACATCATGTATCGCATCATCATATGCGTCAAAGCCGTACCGGATCCCAAACGGGCCGATCATATCCGGATCGATCCGGTTTCAAAAACCCTGAACCGCTCCGAGGCGCCTCTGGTATTAAATCCCCTGGATAAGCATGCCGTGGAAGCGGCGCTTCAGATCAAGGAAACAACAGCCGGCGCTTTTTTGACCGTGATCAGCATGGGGCCTCCGGAGGCCGGGAATATCGTCAGAGAATGCCTGGCCCTCGGCGCAGATGAGGGCATATTGCTTTCAGACAGGGCTTTTGCGGGCGCGGACACCTATGCGACGGCATTTACCTTGGCCAGAGGTATTGAGAAGATCGGCCGGTTTGATCTGATCTTTTGCGGGATGGCCAGCAGCGACGGCGGCACCGAATGGATTGGCCCCCAGATCGCAACCTTTCTGGGGGTGCCGGTGGTGACCATGGTTTCCGAACTCACCGAAACAGAGCAGGAAACCTGGAAGGTCAAAGCCTGCATTGAAAACGGATACCGACTGATGCAGGTGAAGCTTCCCGCCCTTTTTACAGTGACCCGGAAGCTTAATTCTCCCCGGTCTCTTTCGTTTTCCGGAATCGTCAGGGCCAGAAAAAAACAGATCATTTGCTGGTCCGCAGAAGATCTTGGCGTTGCTGAAAATATGCTGGGCCTTTCTGGTTCTCCCACCGGCGTTTCGGCCATGACCACCCGATCCAGCCGGCGGCAGGTGGAAATCATCAACGGAACCGGTGAAGAAAAGGCAGAAAAACTGGTGCAGAAGTTGGCCGACGCCGGTCTTGTCTGACGGGTTTCAGGAACAGAACACGGCAAAATCGGAAGATATTCGGGGTTTTCATTCCCGCCAGCGGCCGGAAGTATCGGATATTTTGCCGGAAAAAGGATCAGAAAATGGCAATGGAAAACACCTGCGGCCCCATATGGGTTTTTGCCGAGCAGGCGGAAGGCCGGATTCAGGACGTCTCCATGCAACTCGTCGGCAAGGCCCGCGATCTTGCCGGTGCGCTGAATGTGGCCGTTGAGGTCATCCTCTTGGGAGATGGGATGAAAGATCAGATTAAATTTTTGTTTGCCGCAGGTGCGGACAGGGTTTATCTTGGCGATGCGCCGGTTCTGGCCTGGTATCAACCCGAGATTTACACCGGGATGATCGTTTCCCTTGCCGTGGAAAAAAAACCGGAGATCATGCTGATCGGCTCTACATGCACGGGCAGGGAGCTGGCCCCGATGGTGGCGGCTCGTTTGAAAACGGGGCTGACCGCCCATTGCATCGATCTGAACATTAATGAAGACAAAATTCTCGAACAGTGGATTCCGGCCTATGGCGGGCTGATATCTATCATCTGTCCCGAAAATCGCCCCCAGATGGCCACGGCGGCAGGGGGGGTTTTCCCGAAACCTGCCATGGATGAAAGCCGTCAGGGCGAGGTGATGCTTCTGGAGGTTCCAACCGAACTTGCGGGAATGATTCAAACACTTGAGGTTGTCCACCGGGAACCGGAATCCGTGCCCCTGGAATCTGCCGCCACTGTGGTTGCAGGCGGGGTCGGCGCCGGAGATGAAAAAGGGTGGCGTCAGATTGCCGATTTGGCCCGGACGCTCAATGCGGCACTGGGGTGCACACGACCGGTAGTTGACGAAGGCTGGGCCGAACACGGGATCATGATTGGGCAAAGCGGGAAAATGGTCAGCCCTGAACTGTACATCGGAATCGGCCTGTCCGGTGAATTGCAGCATTTAATCGGCGTTGTGGGCGCCAAGGTTATGGTGGCCGTCAACAAGGACGCCAAATCGCCCGTATTTGAGCAGGTTGATTACGGTATTGTGGAGGATTGCCGGACATTTGTCCCCCTGTTGATTGAAAAGATTAAGGCGTACCGGAAAAGACATGCGGCGACATATGCAGGACGGGACGGGCAGGACAGCCGTGACACCTGACATCAAACATTTCTTCTGAGTTTTTCAGGCATCCTGCAAGCATTTCCGTTCATAATCCCGGATGGCCTCGCGTAATGCCGTAACGCCTGACAGGGAACAGTCTCCATCCTTTCTGGAAACGCCGTGGAGAGCGGCTACAACATCGTGGTCGGTTATCCGTTTTGCCTCTTCAATCGTTTTACCTATGGCAAGAACCGTTGTCATGCTGCTCGTGGCCAGAGCGCCGGCGCATCCCGTGGATTTGAATTTCACATTGGAAATTATTTCCGAATCCACATTGATCCATAACTCCATCGAGTCGCCGCAGGAAGGATCGCCGACGAGGGCATATCCGTTGGCATCGGCTATTTCGCCCACGTTTCTGGGATTTGTGCAGTGATCTATCACGATCTCGTTATAGTAAAGAACGGGCCCGTGAGGAAGCTCCTCTTCCATTTCCTCCGGTGTTTTCTTCCTGTAGAGATCCTTCCAGTTGTCCGATTTACTTGCTATTTCCCTGCGCCTCATAGAATCACCATATTGAACATATCAAGAGTTAAAAAATCCTTCCGCCATTGAGATCGAAGCGAAACAAGCTCTATGCATGAGATCGCCACGGCCTTGCGGGCCTCGCGATGACAATGTGGAAATTTCCGTCATGGCCGCGCTATGAAAAGTTGGACTTTTTCAAAGTTTCCGGTGGGCGTATATAGAAAAATCGGGTTCCCATGTCAACGGTAAAATAAGGGCCTTCCAATACATCTCCTTCGGTAACATTTATTTATGAGGCAGCTGGTATTCATTAGCCTGTATTAGATATAGATGCGGAAAGGCATCCCTAAAGTCAATGCCATTAATCGTTCGGCCTCACCCTGTTTCTCCTTGACATCATGCAATAATCTGTTTATGATGCACGAAAAATAAGTATTTTGTGCATCATGGGTGAAACATGTTAAAAGATATCCTTCTCATCCAGAAGCGAGAACTGGAAACCCGCCTTCAGGAAACCTTTATCGAACGTCGCCTGTCGGTTCCGCTGGACCCTGGCGATGATCAGATCAAGGTCATCACCGGCCCGCGGCGCTCCGGCAAGTCGTTTTATGCAGGCCGACTGATTCAACAGACCGGCGCTTACGGCTATGTCAATTTCGATGACGAACGATTGACCGCCATCGCTGATTACGATGAAATCGTAAGTGCCGTTCAGGCCGTCTACGGAAATTCGCGTTACCTGTTTTTTGACGAGATCCAGAATCTTCCCCGGTGGGAGCTGTTTGTCAATCGCCTGCAGCGGCAGGGATTCCGGCTGCTGATTACCGGCAATAATGCCAATCTGCTCAGTTCGGAGCTGGCATCGCATCTTACGGGACGTCACGCCGCCTATGTCCTGTTTCCCTTTTCTTTTGGCGAGTTTTTGGCGGCGACACTGACGGTGGGGAATACAGAGGAAGCAAGGGCGGGTGCGCGCGGCCCGCAGACGGAGGGCGCCCAGCGAACAGCCACGGAAATAAAAGATGCGCTGGATGCCTATACGGAGCAAGGGGGCTATCCGGAACCGCTGCTCAAGAATCTCACCCGGCGGGATTATCTGCGGACACTGCTGCAATCCACCCTGTATAAAGACATCGTCAAACGATTTCGAATTCGGTCGGTCCAGGGGATCGAAGACCTGGCCCTGTACCTGCTGTCGAATATCGCGCGGGAGTATTCCTTAAACGCCCTGTCCGGGGTGACGAAGTGCCGCAGTGTTCACACCGTGGATAAATATATCCGTTACCTGCAGGAGGCCTACCTGGTTTTTTCACTCCCGCGCTTTTCGTTCAAGGTGAAGGATCAGGCGGGTCATAACAAGAAAATCTACTGCACCGACAACGGGATGGCGGTATCGGCAGGATTCCGTTTCAGTGCGGACCGGGGGGCGCTCTACGAAAATCTGGTGGCCGTCGCTCTGAAACAAGAGGAAATCGCCGGTCGGATTTCTCTGTTCTATTGGCGGAGTCCGCAGAACGAGGAAGTGGATTTTGTCGTTAAAGAGGGCTTGCAGGTGACGCGCTTGATTCAGGTCTGCACGGACATCTCTAACCCGAAGACCCTCAGGAGGGAAATGCGGGCGCTGATCAAGGCCTCTCAGGAATTGCATTGCGAAGACCTGTTGCTCCTCAATGATCGCATTGACCGGACGGACACCTTCAAATGGCAGGATGCAGAGCGCCAAATCCGGCTGCTGCCGCTCTGGCAATGGTTGAACAGATAACGAGGAGGGAGAAGATGAGAGAGGCGTTCAAGAGGATGTTACGAAAATATCAAATGTCACACTTCGTGATAACTGTAAGACAGACGAACTCAGCAGATCGTTTTTTAAATCCACGATCACAGGTTTTGTGGAAGCCGCTGCACGGAGAGTGATGCTCCTCTGGCATAGCCGGGGTTTACCTAAGTGCAATTATTGCCCATAACGGGATCCTTCGGTTTTCGCAGAAGGGGATTTTCCGGATGAGGATATTTTAGGGGGAAAACCAGACCCTTGTAATTTTCTTTGACATTTTAGGTTATATTTGCTTAATACAAATAACCGTTAGGGGTGCTCATGTATCTGGGCTGAGAAAACCACCCTTAAGACTTGATCTGGATAATGCCAGCGTAGGAAAACGGTTGAAGCGAGACATTCAGAAATCGTTTTGTGGGAACCGTTTCCCTATATGGGAGGCGGTTTTTTTATTATGGAGATAACGGATCAGTTAACCGAACACCATCGAGAACGTTTCCGGCGTCAAATCACCATTCCGGAAGTTGGCGAGACAGGCCAGATCAGGCTGCTGCAAAGCCGCGTCCTGATCGTCGGCCTGGGCGGTCTGGGAAGCCCGGCGCTTTATTATCTCAGCGCCTGCGGCATCGGCGAAATCGGGATTGTAGATAGTGACCGGGTTGAAATTTCCAACCTGCACCGGCAGATCCTCCACGGAGAGGAAGACGTGGGAAAGGAAAAAACCGTCTCCGCCCGGGAAAGCATCATGAGACTGCGGCCGGATATCCGTCTGATCCTTTATCCCTTCCGAATCACCGCAGCCAACGCACCGGAGATTATCAACCGATACGACTTTGTCATCGAGGCGACGGATAATTTCGAGTCGAAATTTCTGATCAACGACGTCTGCGTCGAATTGGGAAAACCTTTTTCCCATGCCGGGATATCGGGCATGTACGGGCAGGCCATGACCGTCGTTCCGGGAAAAGGTCCGTGTTTTCGTTGTGTGTTTGACGAGGTTCCCGCGTCGGGGACGGTCAAAACCACCGCGGAAACGGGCGTACTCGGAACAGTACCCGGTGTTTTCGGCGTCATCCAGGCAACGGAAGCCATCAAATATTTAACAAGTTGCGGAAGTCTGTTGACGGGCAGGCTCCTCACCTGGGACGCTCTGTCCATGACGTTCCGGGAAATCAAGCTGCCGCCGGATAAGCGGTGCAGCGTATGCAGAAAGGTATGAATGATGGATGATACATTGATAATCGCGGGCCGTTCCTTTGGCTCCCGGCTTCTGCTTGGAACGGGGAAATTTTCCTCCCCGCAGGTCATGAAAAGGGCCATAGAGGCCTCGGGGGCCGAGGTGGTAACCGTCGCCCTGCGGAGGGTCGAACTGGAAAATCCCCACGACAGCATCCTGAGCGTCATCGACGCCGGCCGGTATCTGCTCCTCCCCAACACCTCCGGAGCCAGGGATGCAACCGAGGCGGTGCGATTGGCAAGAATAGCCCGGGCAGCGGGATGCGAGCCGTGGATCAAGCTGGAGGTCACTCCCGATCCGCAGTATCTGCTGCCGGACCCGGTGGAAACCCTGAAAGCCGCCGAGATTCTGGTGAAGGACGGATTTATCGTCCTGCCCTATATCCAGGCCGATCCCATTCTGGCGAAACGGCTGGAGGATATCGGCACGGCCACAGTCATGCCCATGGGATCTCCCATCGGTTCCAATCGGGGGCTGAGGACAAGAGACGCCATAGAAATCATCATCGAGATGGCCAACATTCCCGTGGTGGTGGACGCAGGTCTGGGAGCGCCGTCCCATGCGGCGGAAGCAATGGAGCTGGGCGCTGACGCCGTCCTGGTGAACACGGCGATCGCCATTGCAGGAGATCCGGAACGAATGGCCGCAGCCTTCAAAAAGGGCGTGGAGGCGGGC
>JBAWYD010000054.1:0-16717 GCA_037143735.1 Deltaproteobacteria bacterium | reverse complement strand
AGGGAATGGATGTCATGAATCTCCTGGGTGAGACCAGTGCAACCATTGCAAAAACGAAGGAGATCGGAGGACTCAAGCAATACGCTGCCCATCTGGAAGAAGCCCAGAATGCGATCATCGATCTGACCATGCAATTTGCCCAAATGGGAAGGAGTTCCGGTTTCATGATTCCCATTCTGAATGCAACCCCTTATCTTGACATCTTCGGCGACGTCGTGATCGGTCATTTCCTGTTGCAGGCCGCCGGGCTTGCCCATGAGAAGTTACAGGCCATCTATACGGAAAAAGGGATAGAGGATTCGAAAGGCAAGAAACGGGCCCTCATCCACGAAAATGCAGATGTAGCCTTCTATGAAGGCAAGATCGCCGTGGCAAAATTCTTTGCCGTGGATACCCTGTCATCCATTAAGTCAAGGTGTGAAGCGATCAAAAGAGGTGAGCGGGTTCCTATCGAAATGGCGGATGAATCATTCGCATATTAAAAAGGAGGAGAATTATGCCATACGAAATAAAAAAAGCTGCCGTTTTGGGAGCGGGGGTTATGGGCGCTGCCATTGCTGCTCATTTGACCAATGCGGGAATCGAGTGTGTCCTGTTGGACATTATACCCTTTGAGCTTACAGAAGACGACAGGCAGAAGGGCTTGACCGAAAAAAGTCCGGGGTGGAGAAACAGATTTGCCGCAAACGGCCTTGCCGCAATATCGAAATCCAAGCCAGCCAGCTTTTATACCAAGAAGAACGCAGCCATGATCAAAACGGGAAACTTTGAGGATCACCTGAAATGGCTCTCCGATGCGGACTGGGTCATCGAAGTGGTGATCGAGAATCTCAAAATCAAGCAGGAGCTGATGGCCCGCGTCGAAAAGGTGATCAAACCGGATTGTATTGTTTCAACCAACACATCGGGAATACCCATAAAAGACATTTCTGCGAATTTCGGCCCAAGGCTGAAGAAAAATTTCCTCGGGACACACTTTTTTAATCCACCTCGATATATGCGGCTTCTGGAGATTATTCCGGGTGTTGAGACGAAAAAAGAAGTTATAGATTTTATGGCGGACTTCTGTGAGCGGGTTTTGGGCAAAGGTATCGTGATCTGCAAGGATGTTCCCAACTTCGTCGGGAACCGCATCGGTGTTTTTGACATATCAAACGCCGTCCGTTTGACTGTGGATAAGCATCTGAGATTCGACGAAACGGATGCCATTATAGGAAAATCACTGGGCAGACCGGGATCGTCCATCTTCGGAACCCTCGATCTCGTGGGTCTGGATACAGGCCACCATGTCATGAAAAACTTGTATGAAGCGGCGCCGGATGACGAGATGCGGGAGATTTTCATTCCTCTCGATTTCATGGACAGAATGATGGAGAAGAAATGGCTGGGGAACAAGACAAAACAGGGATTTTACAAAAGAGAGGGTGACAAGGGCAAAAAATCCAAACTGGTTCTTGACTACAACACCATGGAATATGTTCCCGCAGGCAAACCGAAATATGAATCCGTTTCTCTGGCAAGAAAGATTGAAGACAATGTGCCCGAAATGATCAAAGCGGTATTTAACGGAACAGATGTGGCGGCGGAGACCGCCCGTGAATATCTGTGCAACAACTTTATCTATGCGGCCAACCGGGTTCCTGAAATATGTGATAACATCGTGGGCATCGACAACGCCATGAAATGGGGCTACAACCACCAACTCGGCCCGTTTGAAACATGGGATGCCATCGGTATCCGAAGCGCCGTTACGGTCATGAAAAAGTTGGGGAAAACGGTTCCAGCGAAAGTCGAAGACATGCTGGCCGCCGGGTTTGAGTCTTTCTATACGAAAAAAGAAGACGGTCCGTACTACTATGATTTTGGGACAAAGGGCTATGTGAAACTCGAGGAGAATCCCAAGATCATCCTTTTGCCGTCTTTCAAGGACCGTAAAAAGGTTGTGAAACAGAATCCCGGCGCCAGCTTGGTTGACATCGGCGACGGTGTTGCCTGCCTTGAGTTCCACACCAAGATGAACGCCGTCGATCAGGATATCGTCCAGATGATGTTTGACGGCTGCGACATCGTGGAGAAGGATTTTTCCGGGCTGGTTGTAGGGAACCACGCCACCAACTTTTCTGTCGGCGCCAACGTCTTCATGGTTTTGATTGCCGCACAGAAGGGGGATTGGGACATGCTGGAGAAACTGGTCGAAGGGTTTCAGAATGCCAACATGAGAATGAAGTATCTTTCCAAACCTGTCGTGACGGCGCCTGCCGGCATGTCGTTGGGCGGAGGCTGCGAAGTCGCCATGCATGGCGCCAGATGTCAGCCCTGCGGTGAAACCTATATGGGCCTTGTAGAAGTCGGCGTGGGCGTCATTCCCGCCGGAGGAGGCTGCAAGGAGATGATGGTACGGGTTACCGAGGGCCTTCCTGACGGCGTGCTCGAAGCAGGGTTGAATCTCCAGCATTTTTACGCCAAGGCCTTTGAAAACATCGCCACGGCAAAGGTGGCTACCAGCGCTGTGGAGGCGATGGAACTGGGCTACATCAGGAAAACCGAAAATATCAGTCTCAACAGGGATCAGCAGATCTGGGATGCAAAGCAGGTCGTTCTCGGGTTGTCCAGATTCTATAAGAAACCGAAACCGGCGTCCATTCCCGTCATGGGGGAAAATTTCAGGGGAATGTGTGATTCGGTCCTGTACAATATGAATCATGGCAAATTCGCTTCAGACTATGATGTGTACATTGCGAGAAAGCTTGCCTATATTCTGTCCGGCGGCGACTGTCCGGAAGGCACGCTGGTCACGGAACAGGAAATTCTTGATCTGGAAAGGGAAGCATTCATGAGCCTCTGCGGCGAGCAGAAGACCCAGGACAGGATCATGCACATGCTCAACACAGGGAAACCTTTGCGCAATTAAGAGAAGATGAAGGAGGAAGATCATGAGTGATGCTGTTATTGTTGAATCCGTCAGAAGTCCGGGGGGCCGGTACAGAAGGGGAGGGCTTGCTGGAACCAGGGGAGATGAAATAGGCATCCAGGTTTTAAAGGGTCTCCTGGCGAGGGTTCCCGCGTTGAAGCCTGAAGATGTGGATGATCTCATCGTGGGGTGCGCGTTTCCTGAGGCTGAACAGGGGATGAATCTTGGTAAGGTAATTGCCATCGGAGGCGGACTGCCCATTACCACATCGGGAATGGTGATTAACCGTTTCTGTTCTTCCGGTGTGCAGGCTATTGCCGACGCGACGGCGAAGATCAGGGCTGGCTGGTCGGAAGTGATCATTGCCGGCGGCTGCGAGTCCATGTCCCATATCCCTATGGGGGGAAGCATTTTCCGTCCTCATCCGGACTGGGGCGATCTGCCGAATACCTATGTATCCATGGGTATTACCGCGGAGAACGTCGCTGCAAATTACAAAATCTCCCGCGAAGATCAGGATAAATTCGGCATGGAGAGCAACCGCCGGGCATTTGAAGCCATAAAGGCCGGAAAATTCAAGGATGAAATCATTCCCATTAATGCCTATCGATATACAAAGACAAAGAATGGTAAAAGGATCAGAGAACAGGTCGTTTTCGATATGGATGACGGTGTCAGATGGCCTACCACAATGGAGGATCTGGCGAGGTTGAAATCTCCCTTCAAACAGGGGGGTTCCGTCACAGCAGGAAATTCCTCTCAGATGACAGATGGGGCGGCCCTGACCCTGCTGATGACCGATGAAAAAGCCAGGTCGCTTGGATTAAAGCCCTTGGCAAGGCTGACGCATTATGCCGTTGCAGGCTGTAAACCGGAAGAAATGGGTATCGGTCCTGCCTTTGCCATACCAAAAGTTTTGAAAATGGCGGGACTGACGTCAAAAGATATTGATGTGTTTGAAATCAATGAAGCCTTTGCCTGTCAGGCCCTTTACTCCATCAGGTCTGTCGGTATCGAAAACCGCCTGACAGCCGGGGACATCAATCCCAACGGCGGCGCCATCGCCCTCGGCCATCCCTTGGGATGCACCGGGGCCAAACTGACCGCCCAGCTCCTCTATGAGCTGAAGCGTCGCAAGGCGAAACGCGGTATTGTATCCATGTGCATCGCCGGCGGCATGGGGGCGGCGGGGATCTTTGAGATGTTGTAAGTTGTCGTGAATCATTTCATTTAAAGGCCACGGTTTTTGTAACCGTGGCCTTTTTTTATCGGAAGGCTGTATTACAGATAATACGTATTTTTTTAAATATATTGTTGCGTATAACACAACGCTGCAATTACAATGTCGGGATGAAATCGAAAATTATCACCTGTAATATACTATTCCACCTTCGCACTCAAAGCCGCTGCGGAGGATGCCTTTCCTATTCCGCCTCTCCGAGCAAGACGAAGGCCCTCCAGTAGAAGGGATGATCATTTTTGTAGCGGCCGGTCGCCACCCCCCTCTGCTTGAGGACAGCCTGTCTCAGGGCCTCGGCCCGGTTCATCTTCCCCCTTGACCTGCTTATCGGAATTGTTCCGGCACCCTGTAAAGGCCGCCCGACCACGCCACAAGATCGTCCATAGACCGGGCGGCGAGGAGTGACGTGTTTGCCTCCGCCAAGTCGATACCCAGGTCCTGCGGCGTTTGAACGATCCTCCGGCGTCTCAAATCCGCCGTCTGCTCCGGTTTAGCCTGCTTGCCAAGGTCCGTGTCGCCGGCGACGGCCTTTATGGCAGCCTCCCTCTCCTGGAGTGTGGCGCATTTGTGAAGATGGGCGATTCCTTTCTCGGTGACGATCTGGGTGATCGCGTCGCCGTAAATCATGACAGGCGGGACGTTAAGACCGGCCCGCTTCATCAGCTCCCAGGCGTCGAGCTTTTCCACAAAGCATTGGATCCCCTTGGGCCCCCGGGTCTCCAGGATCTGGACAACAAGCTTGCGGCCCCGCGGCATATCGCCAATAAGGCCCGTCAGCATACCGTTCTCCCGTCCCACCTTGACCCATGCCTCGCTCGAATGGCGTCGTCCGGGCGAGTCGCATCCCATGTTGGGGGCGCCTCCGAAACCGGCGATCCGGTCAGCAACGGCGGTGGAGCTGTTCCCGTAACGGTCGATCTGGAGTGTGGAGCCCACGAAGGCATCCACGGCATAGTGTCCGGCAGCCTGGCAGAAGGCCCGGTTCGACCGGAGGCTCCCGTCAGGCCCCACGAAGAAGATATCCGACCGGGCCGCTACGTAGTCCTCCGTTCCCACCTCGGAACCAAAGGAATGGATTGAATCAACAAATCCCGCTTCGATGGCCGGGATCATAGTGGGATGGGGGTTGAGAGCCCAGTGGGTGCAGATCTTGCCCTTAAGGCCGAGCCGTTCGGCGTAGGTGGGAAGAAGCAGTTCAATGGCAGCAGTGGCGAAGCCGATCCCATGGTTGAGGGAACGCAGTCCGTACTCGGCATAGATTCCTTTGATCACCATCATGGCCGTCAGGACATGCACGTCCCTGATCTGGGCCGGGTCACGTGTAAAGAGGGGTTCGATGTAGCATGGTTTCCCCGTGGGGATGACAAAGTCGATCCAGTCTCCCGGAATGTCGATCCGGGGCAGCTTTTCCACAACCTTTTCCACCTGTGCTGCCACGATGCCCTGTTTGAACCGTGTCGCCTCAATGATGGCGGGCGTATCTTCCGTGTTGGGGCCGGTGTAGAGGTTGCCGTTTTTGTCCGCCAAAACGCCGACGACCAGGGAAACTTGAGGTGTGAGATCGAGGAAGTAGCGGGCGAAAAGCTCGAGGTAGGTATGGATTTCTCCAATCTTCATCTTCCCTTCGTTAACCAATCGTGACACCTGGACAGCCTGGGGTCCGGAGAACGAGAAATCGACCTTTGTGGCGATCCCCTGCTCGAATATTTTACAGTGGGAAGGCAGGGCGATGACCGACTGGACCATGTGCAGCCCGTTCACCTTCGACGGATCAACCTTGCAAAGGCAGTCAGCCAGGAACTCGGCCTGCTTCTGATTGTTTCCTTCCAGGGCCACACGGTCTCCCGGGCGGATGATTGTCTCCAGGAGCGCCACCGCGCGGGAGGGATCGACAATCTTCCTATCGCCTCCTTCAGTCAGGGGTTTGGCCCCAACTATCCGTTTCTTATACTCCTTTTTACGGCATTCCCAGTCTTCTCTGGCATGTATAACCGGCGCTCCCATAAAATCACCTCCGAGAACGTGAAATGGTTAAAAAAACATACTTTATCGAACGTCGCGAATGATCCATAAAAGTGATGCCCCGTATAATCCGCACGGAACATCACTTTCATTAGCCGCGAAAAGATTAACTTTCCTGAGTGTGAAAAACGTGATCAAGGTGTTCCTTGTCGGGCATATCACCTGATGTCAATTTACTGATGATCAAATAGGCAATGAGGGAGACGATGAAGCCCGGAATAACTTCGTGTATGTCTTTCATGCCGGGAAGGTAAAATCGGAGCCCAAACCTCCATAGCAGAGTAGTACCGATACCGATGATCATGGACCAGAACACACCCTTACCCGTTCCCCACCTGAGATAGAGGCCGCCAAACACGGCCGGGAAAAAACCAGCCGCAAAAACAGCCCCCGAAAAGGCTGTCAGTTCCACAATGCCGGCAGGAGGATAAAGGGTGATAATAAAGATGATGGCGCTATAAACCCACATCAACCATTTGGTGGAGCTTACTTGTTTTGCCTGAGACATGGGCTTGAAGAGAGTCCATATGTCGCCGACAAAGGCCGTCCCGACAATAATCGATACGGCGGCAAAAGAAGACATGCCGGCTGCGAACAATCCTGCCATGACAATCCCGGTTACCCAGGGATTTCCAAATTTATCCAGCATGAATCCAACCACTTGATCTGTATGCTTGACGAGATAGGCAGCTTCTGTATCCGTAGTCATTCCATGGACAAGGGCGCCCAACCCGAAGACACAGGCGAGAGAAACGCCTAAAAGAATGGGTGTGGCAATCATCGCAAATTTCATGCTTTTTGCATTGTCAACGGAATAAAACCGGATTAAACAACGGGGTTCGGCAATCTGTTTCATCCCGACGGCGAAGCCGATACTGGTGATGTAAGCAAAAGACACCAGCGTGCAAAAAGTCATGAGGCCGTCTCCCATGGGTTGTCCCTTTGCCGTCAGGTGTGTTGTATGGGCGATGCCGTCCATGAGAGGTCCCCAGCCACCGACGTACATGGCCGGAACCATGACCATGAGAATGGCAACGAAGAACATGATAATGCCCTGCAGAGCATCAGTCCATAGAACGCTGTACATGCCTCCCATAACTGAATAAAGGGTCGTGATAAAAATGATCAGAAAGGCGCCCCAGGCGTAAGGTATACCAAGCGTGGAGGTCAATAGATGGGCGCAGCCCTTGGCAATTGCTGCCATATACCATAAGGTGGCAAATATGATGATAACGGCGGAAAAAATCCTGATGACCTTGGAAAATGAACTTTTATACCGGTAGTCAAAGTAATCGGGAATTGTAACTGATTTCAGCTTGGCTGTCTGGCTTCTCATCCTTGGACCCAGCAGAAGCCAGGAGATCATGCAGAAACCCGTCCAGTAAACGCCAACCCAGGCCCAGGATAGACCCGCCTGAAACGAAAAGCCTGCCTGCCCGATATATGTATTCGTACTGATAAAAGTCGAGAAAAAGGCAAGGGCAATAGCCCAACCCGGAATTTCTCTTTTGGCGACGTAAAAGGCATCGACATTTTCAGAGGCCCTCTTTTTAAACCACTGACCTATTCCTAAACAGAACGCCACATAAAAAATCATGATGACCAATACGGCCCAATTCTTAGCTAAATATTCCATATGCCTTTTAAACTAAAGACAATTCATATATAAATAACTCGGTTATTGAGCAGGCATCCGTAATTTAATAGAATTGAGGATCAGCCCACACTACACACATTTTTCTTTTCGTCTTCATCTTCTTCACCAGCGATCTTGACCTTCATTCTAAAAACGATGAACGCGTTAATGATCGCCAAAAGGATAATTCCCCAATACGCCATTCCTGTTAAAAAATCCATAATGTCACCCCCCTTTATCAAATAACTTTTAATAAAAAAATCCCATAATTCAATTAGATGGTTATCCAAGGCTATTCCCGTGCATATATGCCCATCAATTCCGCTTCAGCCAGAACGTGACCTTTCACAGCTTGTAATATTTCTTCCTTTGATGCTCCAACCTTCAGATTTGTTGGCCCATCTAAGGCATAAAGCTTGAAAAAGAACCGATGTTCGCCGGCGGGAAGACATGGTCCCCCGTAACCTATCTGATCGAAATCATTCTTGCCCTGTTTTGCACCAATGTCGAGCTGTCCATTTTTGGCTACAAACTCAGGCAACTTTGTTATATCGGCCGGAATATCGTAGATAACCCAATGCACCCAGGTTCCTGCCGGGGCATCCGGTGTATCGCAAATAATGGTAAAAGTTTTTGTCCCGGTAGGGGCATTTCTCCACTCTAAGGGAGGTGATACGTCCGCCCCATCGCAGGTATATTTGCCCGGCATTGTTGTTCTGTGACCGAAAGCTGCGCTTTTGACTTCCATCACGGGTCCATTTTTTGCCTTTTCTTCAGTCTTAGAGCAGGAAACGAACGCCAGAAAAAGAGTCAATGTAGTGATAGAGAAAACTAACCGTGTAGTAAGATGCATTCCTCAAATACCTGCCTTCATACTTACGAATAATTCTTGTAGCTATACAAGTTATCTACTGAAACGATCCAAAATGATTATCATGAAAACAAAACCCCGTTCTTTTTTGAGAAACGGGGTTTTGTTTTTCAGTCCATCACACCCCTCTTGGGTATAGGGTTATAAATTAGTTATTAATTTACCGCATGGGTAAATTAATACTCTTCAGCTTATCAAATTACAAGGATATTTTGGCATCCACTGGAAAATAAGATGAATCAGGACAGTCTCAACGGTGCGCTTCATATTTTCCAGGCCAATGATGAAGTTTTGTTTATCTTCCGGAATCTCCGTTAGATGTTTAATCTGAATAAAGACGGGAGATATTGACACATGGGTTCATTTCCCCTATAGTGGCGCACAATTGATAAGAGAGGAGATGCCGTTACATGATGAGGCATCCAATCATCGGTCTTAATATGTCGATGGATCTCATCGGCAAGTATGAAAAATTCGACTTCCTGGTTCCTGTCAGCTATGTAGACGCCGTTGCCATGGCGGGGGGGATACCCCTCTGTGTCCCGCCCTACGGGGATATGGCCATGTTTCAGCAAATTTTACCGTTTTTGGACGGATTTGTTTTTATCGGGGGAGATGATTACCGGCCTGATCACTATGGCGGACATCCGCAACCGGATGAGGAATTGATGCCGGAGCGTCGGGATCGCTTTGACCTGGAGCTTGCTGAATGGATCCTGAGAGAGACGGCCTTGCCGGTTCTGGGGGTCTGCGGCGGTCATCAACTCATCAGTATCGCCCTGGGGGGCGCACTGATTCAGGATATCCGGACGGAATGGAAGACTCCGGGGAATGAGCAGCCCCTTGCGCATTCAGGAAGAGAACGAAACGATGAGGAGAAGAGCCATTTTCTGCATCCGGTGAGCCGGGAAAGGAGCAGTCTTGTCGAGCGGGTGACGTTGACCTCGCCTGATAATGTTCTTATGACAAATTCCTACCATCATCAGGCCGTGCATCCTGAGAAAATCGGCCACAATCTGTGTGCCACTGCGTGGTCATCCGATGGGGTCATCGAGGCGATAGAGCCGGCGGTTGATTCCCCGTGGGCGCAATCGGGAAGATTTGTACTGGGCGTTCAGTGGCACCCTGAACGCATGCAGGATGATGCACCGCATCGCAATATCTTTCGAGCCCTGGTTGAAGCGGCTCAAAGGAAGTAATAACACTGAATCCCTTAAAACTATTCAAGATCTATTTCAGCGGGAAAATGTTCCTGATGATGGTCCTCGGGTTTGCGTCGGGCATGCCCCTCGCTCTGACCGGTTCGACCCTTACGGCATGGATGGTGACGGAGGGTGTCGATATCAAGACCATCGGCCTTTATTCTCTCGTCGGATTGCCATACGCATTCAAATTTCTCTGGTCGCCCCTGATGGACAGGTATGTGCCGCCGTTTTTTGGGCGAAGGCGGGGATGGATGATGATCACGCAGGTGGCGCTGATCATCACGATTTCCGCGATGGGATTCTTCAATCCTTCCTCGATGCCCATTCTCCTTGCGACCATGGCGGTCGCACTGGCCTTTTTCAGCGCCAGCCAGGACATCGTCCTGGATGCCTATCGAACGGAATATCTCAGGCCCGAGGAGAGAGGCGCCGGCTCGGGTGTATGGATCATGGGTTACCGGATTGCCATCCTCGTCAGCGGCGCCGTGGCCCTGATTCTGTCCGATTACATCTCCTGGAAGACCGTCTATGTCATCATGGGCCTCATGATGATTATCGGCTGTATTGCCACATACGTTGCCCCCGAGCCGTTGAAGACAAACCCCGGCATTGAAAGGATCGAGCCGCCGAAAAGTCTCCATGACGCCGTGTTTCTCCCCTTTATCGAGTTCTTCAGAAGACCGGGAGCGCTGGAAATTCTCCTTTTCATTATTCTTTACAAGCTCGGGGATATCGCCGCGTCTCAGATGACAACGCCTTATATTTTGCAGCATATCGGTTTTTCACGAACGGAACTTGGCGCCATTTACAAGGGCTTCGGAATGGCGGCGACCATAGCGGGCACCCTCGTGGGCGGAGCCATCATGACGAAATGGAACATGAAGACGTCCCTTTTTGTATTCGGTGTGCTTCAGGGCGTTTCCACGCTTATTTTCATCATTCTGGAATTCACGGGACGCAAGCTTTGGGCGCTCAGTCTTGTTATCGGTGTGGAAAATTTCAGCGGAGGAATGGGAACGGCAGCCTATACGGCCTTACTGATGGGTCTGTGCAATAAAAAATTTACGGCCACACAGTACGCACTTCTGAGCAGCCTCATGGCCGTTGGCCGCTATATCACGGGAGCTCCGACGGGCTATCTTGTTGATGCCGTGGGGTGGGTGATGTTCTTTGTGATCTGCACCGCTCTCGCTGCGCCCGGCTTGCTGATCCTCGTGAGATATAATCGCTGGGCTGTCGAAGTTCAGAATTAGAAACTATTTATCATTTTATCATTCTTTCCCCACCACTTTACCTTGATATTGATTCACAGGATATATTGAGGCGAGACTCTTTTTTCGATTTTTTCTGTCGCATTTATAATCATTTTTTGCTACAATATTTTACATATTAATATTGCGTAAAAAGGAGGTGTAAATATGCTCTCAGCGTTACATCAGGAAAAGGTACGGATTAACATCCAACTCCCGGCGGATATCAAGGAACGTCTCATCCAGGCATCGTCCCGGCAGGGCAAAAAGGTTTCGGCCGTGGTGCGGGAGTCGATTGAGGAAAAATTGAATCTCCTCGACCAGCAAGTCTTCAAGGAACAGATGAAAGCCGCCTATCAGGATCTGGCCGAGGAAAACATCCGTATCTGTGAGGACTTCAAATTTTCTGATGCCGAGAATCTTCCCGAGGTCACCCTATGACCACGATCCAAGTCAGAAGAGGAGAAATCTATTATGCTGATCTCGATCCGGTAGTGGGGAGTGAAACCGGCAAAACCAGACCGGTGCTGATTATTCAGAACGATGTCGGCAATCTGTACTCGCCCACGACTATTATTACTGTCATCACCGAATATTCTGAAAAAAAGGCCACTTATCCGATTTGTGTGGCCGTCAGCAAGGGCGTCGGCCTGAAAAAGGATTCCATCGTCAACCTCTCACAACTCCGCACCATCGATAAAAGACGCTTGATCGGGCCGAAGCTTGCCGAGCTGCCGGACGACCTCATGGAAAAAGTGGGCACGGCGTTAAAAAATAGTCTGGCGATCAACTAAATGTCATGACAAAAAAGAACAGTCCGCGGAAAGCACCGGCTATTTCTCCTTCTGTATCGTCTCAGTTGAAGGGAATACCGATTTCCCAACCCAGGGGAAGATTAGTGATCTGAAAACATCAAACTTTCCACATTGGAACGTGTAGCAAGCGCCTTGGGAAAATATCTTGACTTGTAGGCAAAATGTTATAGTCTATGCGACATAGATAGGCTGTATAGGATATGAATGACCTTCGAAATATAACAAGGGGCCAGTTGGGTAAGATGGAGGCCGGATTTCTTGCCAAGGCAGGGGCTCACCCTACCTTCAGCCTTGCCTTGGCGCGCCAGATATTGGGGCACGCAAAGGATGATCCGACGCCTCAGTTTCTTGAGCGGCTTCAAAGTAAAGGCTGGATACGACGCATCCGCCGAGGGCGGTTCGCGGTTGTTCCGCTCTCTTCCGGCGAGGATCGATCGCCGCAATTGCATGAGTTTGTGGTCGCCATGGAACTCGTATCTCCGGCGGTGATTGCGTACTGGTCGGCGCTCAACCATCACGGCATGACGGAACAGCTTCCCCGTACCGTCTTTGTGGCTACCGACCATCCCGTGCGCCGCCAGCCGGGGGAAGTGCTGGGTGTGAACTACAAGATCGTATCGTTGAGACCGGATAAGGTTTTCGGTGTCATGAAAGACTGGATAGACGAGACCCCCTTCAGTGTCACGGACCGGGAGAAGACGATCATCGACGGACTGGATCTTCCGCAGTACGTTGGGGGAATAAGCGAGATCGCAAAGGCCTTGACGGGTTCCTGGAAGGTGCTGGACGAGAAGACGCTAAGGAGCTATGCCGCCAAAATCGGCAATTCCGCTGTTGCAAAGCGGCTTGGGTTCATAATGGAAACGATGGGGGTGGGAGACGTCGAAGAGCTTCGCGCAGCGATACCGCTTGCTTCCGGCTTTTCTCCGCTTGACCCGACCATGCCGAAGCGCGGGAAATACAACAGACGGTGGGGTCTTCTGGTAAACACAGAGATACAACCATGATTACAACTGCTGAACTGCATCGCATGGCAGAAAAGGAAGGACAAACACCTTCAAGCCCTGCCTCCGGAGGAGAAACAAAACTTGATCATTGCCTCGGAAACATGAAGCGCATCGTTGAGACTGTCCTGGCCGCAGCCATGTAGACGCCGGAAGCCGGAAACGGATCTCAAAACGAGGAGACCGGGGAGACAAAACCGAGCAAAAATTTAGCATGAAAATGATCGGTGGTGTCGTTAGATTGTTATTAATATCAAATATTTAAGTTAGTTCGGTGCACCGAACTGCTCTTTGATTTCCCCTTCTGTATCGTTTCAGTTGAAGGGAATACCGATTCCCCAACCCGAAGTGAAGATTAGTGATCTGAGTGGCTTCTTCACCGACAAGATAAAGATTCAATGAATCAGAGAGTACTTTAAAAATGACAGAGAATGATAGAGAACAAGTGGAGGAAGGTTTTATTTGCTCCTTTCTGAAAGCAATAAAATCACATCTCTGAAAAAGACAGGTGGTTACCAATCAGTAATGCTTATCATGTGGTCAGAATCTTATTGACATTCAAGGGGTTTTACCTTACTTCTTAAAAAAACAAATCGCAGGAGGTTTTTGTGAAAACTATCCTCGCCACCCTTTTAATTGTTTTGTTGCTTCTTCCTGTCTCAACCTTCGGGGAAATCCAAATCATCACCCACGCCGTCAAACAACCCTTCGGGGGCAGCCAGTCGCCCGATGATGCCCGGATCGCCGCCGTGGCCAAGGCCAAGCGGGAGGCCCTGGAGCTGGCGGGAACCTATGTAGAAAGCACAACCGTTGTGAAGAATGCACAGGTTGAAAAGGATGAGATCCTAGCCCTGACGGCGGGTGTCCTGAAGGCGGAGGTAGTCTCCCAGAAGAACTACACCACCGATGACGCCTTCGGGATTGAGGTTACGGTGAGGGTGGAGGTGGACACGGCGGTCCTGGAAGCACGCCTGAAAAAGGTCCTAGAGGACAGGACCTTTTTTGAGCAGCTCAAACAGGCCCGCGCCCGTGAGAAGGAGCTGTTGGAAAAGATCGCCGCGCTGGAGGGAGAAAACCGGAAGAGTGGGAAGACGAAGCAAAAATCGGCAAACCTGGAAAAAGAATTTCAGGCGGCCTCCCGGGGGCTAACTGCGGTGGAATGGCTTCTAAAGGCAGTAGATCTTTGGGTCGACAAAAAATTCACCGATCCCGGGAAGGCTATTGAATACCTGAATGAGGCCATTCGTCTGAAATCGGATTATGCGGATGCTTACAATAACCGGGCGGCTGCTTATGTCGACCTGGGGCAGAACCAGCGGGCTATTCAGGATTTCGATACGGCCATACGTCTGAAATCGGATTATGCGGATGCTTACTACAACAGGGGGGGCGCTTATACCAAACTGGGGCAGAACCAGCGGGCTATTCAGGATTTCGATACGGCCATACGCCTAAAACCGGATGATGCGGCGGCTTACAATAACCGGGGGATTGCTTATCGCGACCTGGGACAGCTCCAGCAGGCCATTCAGGATTCCGATATGGCCATCCACCTGAAACCGGATCATGCGGCGGCTTACAATAATCGGGGGAATGCTTATGCAGACTTGGGGCAGCACCAGCGTGCCATTCAGGATTTCGATACGGCCATACGCCTGAAACCGGATCTTGCGGTGGTTTACTACAACAGGGGGGGCGCTTATACCAAACTGGGTCAGTACCAGCGGGCCATTCAGGATTCCGATACGGCTATCCGCCTGAAACCCGATTTTGCGGTGGCTTACAATAACCGGGGGATTGCTTACATCCTTTCCGGAAACAACGCGGAAGGATGCCGCTCCTTCATCAGTGCCTGTGAACTGGGGGAATGCAAAGTCTGCGAATATTCCAAACAGAAGGGCTATTGCCAGTAAGCGACAGTGGTTCTTGCTTGATCGAGGTGGCGAGTGATGTCTGCGATCCAACGCGAAATCAGGACACTTGTGGAAATAGAGGATCTGGAAACACAGGTTTCGGCGGCTGTTAAACGGAGCGTGAAGGTTCTATCAGATGTGCTCAATGGAGCAAGCGAGCTTGATGCCTTCGCAAAGCTAAAGTTTGAGCAGACGGGGCATCATCCTCTGGAAGAGCGCACATTGAATCTATTCGAGCAAATCAACCAGACGTTTACGTATCTCGCTTCTCTACGTGCGGCGCGCTGGATTTTCGTGCACCACCCCGATGCTGGCATCCTGCATCTCAATCTGGGGACTGCGGCAGGGTCCGATATCGAAGCACTTGATGGTTCTCTGGCGGCAGAAACATTCGCATCAGTTGATCCAAGGAACAACAATAAGCTTCAATCGGATGTGCGAAAGGTCGCTCAAACTCTTGCCAAGCACAAGTACGTGTTTTTTCTCTGCCCTAAGCATCCAGCTGCGATTCCCGTACTGACGAAATATAACCAGCACGTGTGGGTGGTTTCCCTTGGGTGGCCGTGAAGAGTCGTCTAAATTTTTACAAATTATTGAGGGAAAGGCCGCGTTCGACACCTATGGATAATAAATAGGAAACCTGACAAGGTGTTGGGATGAATAAAGACGACATCATGAAAAACACGGCCACGCTGACCGCGAAGGCGGACACCCACTACCGGGAGACGCGAGGACGTGATGGGGTCAAGTCTTTGCTTGGCTCATTAGCGATGTCAGATACCACAATTCGAATGGTAATCTTCAATTTATTATTCACAGAGCACCTGTGGACTCGTTGGTGCTATCAAGTGCTGCAAAAGTCTTTCACAAATACCTCTTATTATTTAGTTATTTAACGTTTTCTTAAAAATGTTGTTACTTATAATTGGTCCGTTTTTAATTGTGATGACGGAAAAGACAAATGATTTAAAGAGGTTGTCATGGGTTGAAGCGGCTGACGCGGCCATTCCCGTTCCGACAACCTGTGGATATACTTGAGGGTGACGAAGCCGTCAAACCAGCGGTGAAAGGCGGCAAGGAGGGCTTCCTGCCCCTTGTATTGCCGGCGGAACCGTGTCCAGACCCGTGAGAAATCACGTCCCTCCAGGAAATCCTTTGTAGGGGGATGATGGATGCAGGTGTAAATGTGCTCCGCATCCTTATCAAGATTGCTGGAAACGGCGGAAAGAAGTTCCCGCAGGGCAACGAATACCCGGAAATCATAAACCGGCAGTTCTTCTTTGCCATTGAGCAATGCCTCCGCCATGCGCCGTCCTGTTCCGAAGGGGACGCGGTGCGAAATCCGGGAAGAAGGGAAAACCATTGTGTTCTGGATTTCGCAAATACCTCCCGTTTTGACCAGTTCCACGCAGAAATAGAAATCTTCTCCCGCCTGTCTGCGCGCTGGAAAGCCGTTGGCCCGGATATAGCCCATCGCTGTAAAACACAGGCAGGAACCGACGGTATGAAAGGCATAGGGTGATCCTGCCCAGCGCAGCCCCTCGACATAGTAATTCAGAAAAGCTTCATAGGCATCAATGGCGGCCTGTCCTTCAGGGGAGCCGGCCTGCTGGTGTTTGAAGGGAATAACCCCGCCGCTTTTCCCGCTCATCAGGAGTTCATGACCTGCCGTTTCCAGATAACCGGGCGAGACCAGGGTATCCGCATCGAGGCTTAAAAAGACGAATTCCTGGAGAGGGGTCAAGTTTCCTGACTCTTTCAGGAAGGCCAGGATGCTGTCGCAACCGATTTTTCGGGCAAGACCAATCCCCGATCGGGGAGGAAGTTCGCATCCGGGTGAAGAGGCGTCA
>JBAWYD010000053.1:0-16978 GCA_037143735.1 Deltaproteobacteria bacterium | reverse complement strand
ACCCCGGAGCAGCTCAACGACGAAATCACGGCCATTACGGATTTTGTGGGCTATGCCATGAAGATCTTCGGCTTTGAATACGAGGTGGAACTCAGCACACGGCCGGAAAATTCCATCGGATCCGATCATGACTGGGAAATGGCGACGACGGCTCTGGAAAATGCATTAAAATGCAAACAGATGGCCTATGATGTTAATGAAGGAGATGGCGCCTTCTACGGGCCCAAGATTGACTTCAAGCTAAAAGACGCCCTGAAGAGAAAGTGGCAGTGCGCAACCATCCAGTGCGATTTTACCCTGCCGGAGCGATTTGATCTCAGCTACATCGGGATGGACGGAGAGAAGCACCGGCCGGTCATGCTGCACCGGGTGATCCTGGGAGCGATCGAACGGTTCATGGGGGTCTTGATTGAACACTACGCCGGGGCTTTCCCGGTCTGGCTGTCGCCGGTTCAGGCGGTTCTGATGACTGTAACGGATAAGCATATTCCCTATGGTGAAAAAGTGTACGGCATGTTACGTGATGCAGGAATACGGGCCGAGAGGGATTTCAGAAATGAAAAGCTTGGCTACAAGATCAGGGAGGCTCAGATGCAGAAGGCCCCCTATATGCTGGTCATCGGGGACCGGGAAGTCGAGTCGGAATGTATTTCTCCCCGGCAGCGTGACGGGAAAAACCTCGACGCCGTCGGCGTGGATGCGTTTATCGGGCTGGTCAGGGAAATGTGCAGACAGTATAAGTAGACAAAGAGGATAAAAAATACCAGGTGCGAAAGCCTAAACTAATAAAACATCAAAGTCAAATTGTACAAAAAGATCATAATTTCAATATAGGAATTCTGAGTTTGATGTTTCAGGAGGTGACATATAGTTAAAGAGTTAAATATTAACCGCGAAATCAGGGCGACGGTTGTCAGGGTCATTGACGAGGGCAAGCAATTAGGAATCATTCCCCTGACGGAAGCACTTGAAATTGCTGCCAAGGCGGGGATGGATCTGGTGGAAGTGTCGCCTAATTCGACGCCGCCGGTATGCCGTATCATGGATTACGGGAAATTCAGATACCAACAGAGCAAGAAACAGCAGGTGGCAAAGAAGAGTCAGAGTGTTATCCAGGTCAAGGAGATCAGGATAAGGCCGAAAACGGAAGAGCATGACCTGCAGGTGAAAATCAGACAGATCCGGAAATTTCTCGGCCAGAATGATAAAGTGAAAGTTGCCATGATGTTTAGGGGGCGTGAGATTGCTTATACCGATATAGGCAGAAAAATCATGCAAGATATTCAGAATGAGCTGGCAGATGTATGTACCGTTGATCAGCACCCGAAGATAGAGGGCAGAAATATGGTCATGATCATATCGCCAAAAAAATAATAAATAATGGGTGCAGTTTTAAAACTGCACCCATCGCAATTCAATTTTATACAGGGGTGATGGAATGCCAAAATTGAAAACACACAGAGGCGCGGCCAAGCGGTTTTCTCTTACTGGATCGGGAAAAGTGAAACGAAGCAAAGCCTACACCAGCCATATTCTCACAACAAAAACGACTAAGAGGAAAAGAAACTTGAGAAAGTCCGCCATTCTTGATAAGCGGGACACGCGGGGAATCAAGAGACTGATTCCGTATCTATAAAACATTTCGGACAATGAACAGATTCGAGCAGGAGATCAATTGAGATGTCGAGGGTAAAAAGAGGCGTTAATGCCAAGAAGAAGAGAAGAAAAATCCTGAAACTGGCAAAGGGATATTTTGGAGCCAGAAGCCGTTTGTTGAGGACAGCTACAGAAGCCGTGGACAGGGCGATGAAATATGCCTACCGTGACAGAAGGGTCAGGAAACGGGATTTCAGAAAGCTCTGGATTGCGAGAATTAATGCCGCTGCGCGCAGTCAAGATATTACTTACAGCCGTCTGATTGACGGAATGAACAAGGCGGGCGTGGAGATCAACAGGAAGATCCTCTCAGATATTGCCATTCATGATCCTCAGGCGTTTTCAGCGATCGTCAACGTAGCAAAGGGTAATCTGGCGGCATGATCGAAGATCTTGACGATCTGCAGAAAAAGGCAGAAGACGAGATTGGCGCCGCCGGGACCGAATCGGAGTTCTTGGCCATCAGAACCCGGTACCTGGGGCGAAAGGGTCTTCTGACGGGGGTGCTCCGCAATGTCGGTCAGGTGGAACCCGAAAAAAGACCTTTGTTCGGAAAACGGTGCAATGAGATCAAGGAAGCCCTTTCGGAAAAGATAGAAAAGGCCCTGGAAAGAATTGCCGACCTGAAAGAGGAAGAAATTCTCCTTCGCGACAGGATTGATGTGACCCTGCCCGGCAGGAAAATAAAGTACGGCCGGTCTCATCCGATCAGCCAGGTCTGCCGCGAGATCTGTCATATCTTCGCAGGATTCGGCTTTGCTGTCGTTGAAGGTCCGGAAGTTGAACTGGACTACTATAATTTTGAGGCGTTAAACATTCCCAAAAACCATCCTGCCCGGGACATGCAGGATACGTTTTATATCGAGGATAATATTGTCCTGCGCACCCATACATCCCCGGTCCAGATCAGGACCATGGAAAAGCAGAGACCTCCGGTAAGAATACTATCTCCCGGACGGGTGTACCGGCCGGATTCGGATATTTCCCATACGCCCATGTTTCACCAGATTGAAGGGCTGCTCGTTGATCGGGGAATAACCTTTGGTGACCTGAAGGGCGTTCTCACATCCTTTGTCAGGCAAATGTTCGGAGCGGATATATCCCTGAGATTCCGTCCCAGTTTTTTTCCATTTACCGAGCCGAGCGCGGAAGTGGACATGCAGTGCGTCATGTGCCGCGGCGAAGGTTGCCGTGTGTGCAGTCACAGTGGCTGGCTGGAGATCCTGGGTTCGGGCATGGTGGACCCGGAGGTGTTTAAAAATGTCGGCTACGACCCGGAAGAGTTTACGGGCTTTGCCTTCGGTCTCGGTCTTGAACGGATAGCCATGCTTAAATACGGAATATCGGATATCCGGCTGTTTTTCGAAAACGACATGAGATTTTTAGAACAGTTTTAGAGATAATTATGCTGGTCAGTCTGAGATGGCTTAAAGATTACGTTGATTTTCACCTCTCCCCGGCGGAGCTTGTCGACAGGCTTACCATGTCCGGTCTTGAGGTGGAATCCTTCCATGAAACAGGCCCAGCCTTTTCCAATGTCGTCGCTGCAAAAATATTGTCGGTAAAAACCCACCCCAATGCAGATAAATGTTTCCTTTGCGACGTCACCACGGGGGATGCCACGTATCCCATCGTCTGCGGCGCCGGCAATATCAATTGTGGTGACATGGTTCCTCTGGCGAAAGTTGGTGCAACAATTCCGGGCGGTTATACCATTAAAAGTTCGAGGATCCGGGGGGAATTATCCGAAGGGATGCTCTGCTCAGAACAGGAACTCGGTGTCGGTGATGACGCCGACGGAATCATGATCCTTTCGAAGGATCTTTCTCCGGGCCGGGATCTGGCGGATATCCTTGATTTGAAGGATACGGTTTTCGATGTCGGGATTACACCCAACCGTTCCGACTGCCTGAGCATCATCGGAATTGCCAGGGAGGTTGCGGCGATTACGGGGGGAGCGGTAAGATATCCTGTTGTCGCGGTGAAGGAAAACAAGGAGGACATTCGCAGGATCACGTCGGTTGATATACTGGACCCGGATCTTTGCCCGAGATACAGCGTCAGGATCATCAGGAACGTTAAAATCGGATCGTCGCCACTGTGGCTGCGCCAGAGGCTCGAAGCCGTCGGTTTGCGTGCCATCAACAATATTGTGGATATCACCAATTTTGTGATGATGGAGTGGGGACAGCCCCTCCATGCATTTGATTTCCGGTATCTTGAGGAGGGGCGTATTGTGGTAAGGCGGTCGCTTGACGGAGAACGATTTATCTCTCTCGATGAGAAAGAGCGCATCCTGAGACCCGATACGCTGATGATCTGTGACGGGGTTAAACCTGTGGCCATTGCAGGCATCATGGGGGGTCTCAACTCGGAAGTCAAGGAGGATACGGAGACGATTCTTCTTGAGTCCGCCTACTTCAACCCTTCTTCAATCCGCATATCCGCAAAATGGCTGGGAATGAGTACGGACGCCGCATTCAGGTTCGGACGGGGCGTGGATCCCAAAGGGGTGATCAGGGCTTCGGACAGGGCGGCACAGTTGATGGCGGAACTGGCGGGCGGCACGATTTTCAGGGGATGTATCGATCAATATCCGATGACCGTTCAGACGGCGAAAAACATTCCGCTGAGGGTCAAGCGGGTGAACGACATCCTCGGGGCGGATATCGACGCTGATGATATCGTCAATATCTTGAAGAGACTCGAAATGGATGTCTGTGAGGAAGGCAAAGGAAAATACAGCGTGACGCCGCCCACTTATCGTGTGGATATGACAAGGGAGATCGATTTGATCGAAGAGGTGGCCAGACTATACGGATATGACCGGATTCTGGTAACCCTGCCGGATGTATCCGTTGCTCCTGCATCCGTGGATGGCAAGTTGATTCTTGAGGAAAGAATCCGAGGACTTCTTAAAGGATCCGGTTATTCCGAGGTGATTACATTTAGCTTTATTACGCCGGACGCGGTTGATATCCTGGGGTTGAATGAAAATGACGAAAGAAGAAATCTGGTAAAGATCAGAAATCCCCTGACGGAAGATCAGTCGGTTATGCGGTCGACCCTTGTGTACGGTCTCCTGGAAACAATGAAAAATAATTCCCGTGCGGGAAATATTAACCTCAGGGTATTTGAAACGGGAAGAATTTTTATCCATCGGCACGACGGCGAGCTTCCTCTTGAAAAGAACAAGCTTGCCGGTCTTCTCACAGGATCGAGATGTGACGACCTTTGTATCGGCGGCGGTTTTAAAACGGACCCCGGGATGATCGGGGATTTTTACGATCTGAAGGGCTGTATTGAGAATATCCTTGATGACATCAGGATTTCTGACGTTCAATTCCGGTCCGGTCATTCGGAACCTTTTCTCCATCCGGGAAAATCATGCGGGATATATGCGGGGGACGAGTTCCTCGGCTTTATCGGGGAGATTCATCCCCACGTCCTGGCAAGAATGGATCTGAAAAGTACAGCGGTGGCTTTTGAGGTGGATCTGGACGTTCTGTTGGTGCTTTTTTCCGGGAAAATCATATACAGGGCTTTGCCGAAATTTCCATCGATTACGAGAGATGTTGCCTTCCTGGTGAAATGGGAAATGGAAGCGGAAGAAATGCTTCGCCTCGCCATGAGTGCAAGCAAAGAATTGCTTGAAAAAGTAAGTATATTTGATGTATATTGCGGGAAGAGTGTTCCCCATGGGATGAAAAGCTTGGGGTTGCGGTTTTCCTATCGGGCTTCTGACCGAACCTTAACGGATGATGAGGTCAATGATGTTCACAGCGCAATCGTAAAAGAGATGGTAGATATAACAGGAGCAATAATCAGGGGCGAAGAAAGTTAGATGCAAGATTCCTTAGGAGGTAGGAGATGACAAAGATAGATATTATTCAGGATGTTTACGAAAAGCTCGGGTTTTCAAAAAAGGATTCAGCGATCATTGTGGAGTCCGTTTTTGAAATCATAAAGGACAGTCTCGCCCGCGGAGAGAAAATTAAAATTTCGGGATTCGGCAATTTCTCCATTAAAGAAAAGAAATCTCGCAGGGGCAGAAACCCCCAAACTGGAAGTGAGATAGAAATATCCGCCAGGAAGGTGCTGACTTTCAAGTCGAGTCAGGTGCTCCGAAAAGCCCTGAATGGATGAGCCGATCATTACATGAAGCTCTGAGCACAACATCCTAAATACTATAAAAATCCAATTTCATACGGATTTTGATCAGAACCTTTGATTTTTCTCTTTTTTGGGGGGCGGTTTGTGACAACCCCCGCTAAATAGCGAAAAACGGCACGTTGTGTCGTCGTTTGGAAATCAGGATTTAGGATTTGTATGGACGTCCCCATTCCGGAAAAGACGTATTTTCGCATCGGCGAGGTCAGCAAGATCCTCAGCGTCGATCCTTATGTCGTAAGATACTGGGAATCGGAGTTCAAATCAGTCAAGCCGATTCGGACGAAATCGGATCAGCGGCTGTACAGAAGGAAAGATGTAGAGGAACTGTTGACCATAAAAAAACTTCTCTACATGGATAAATACACGATCAGTGGCGCGAAGCGGCAATTATCGAAAATCAGGGGTGACGTGATACGGGACGATCGGGATCGCGACCGGGAACTTTTGCTTGAAATTAAAAAAGGACTGCGGGAGATCAGAGGTATCGTCAGTTAAGTAGTGATAAAAGGGGACATGCTACTTTTTCGAATGAAAAAGGAGCATGTCCCCTTTTTCTTAGTGTTTAGATGATCTTTTGGAGGCCTTGATCGGATTGAGCTTTTGCGAGACCTCTTTGATTTCCTTCGTGATATGAGTGGCAGTCGGACAATTTCCCATAAGCCACTTGCTGGCAGGATCAGGATAGACCCTGCAGTACTGCCCCGTAGAATTTTCCAGAATTTTGCTGCAACTTTCACACTTTTCACTAATCGCATGACAGCTGCCTCCATTAAAACCGCAACCTTTCTTGGACATGAAAGCACATTCCGAGCCACTTTTGATGGTTTGACAGACCATAAGAAACACACCCCTTTCTTTTTTTACCCTTTATTATTTTAATATAATGAATGCTCGTCAAAAAGCTGGACTACCTAACAAATTAAGAAAATCATGTCAAGAGAAAAATCAGGAAAATTAAGAGAAAATAATTACATGAAAGGCAAGTGTTTAATATGATAGAGCGGTTGTCTAATGAATTGACTTCGCAGCCCATTCATGTTAGTCAATCGCGCAAAAAGGTATGAGACGGTATGGAGAAAATTAAATCTTTTGAAATTAGAAACAAGCTGGGTCTTCATGCGAGAGCCGCTGCCCGGCTGGTTAACATAGCCACTCAATATAAATCAAGAATATTTCTTGAGAGAGATGGTCAGGAGGTAAATGGCAAGAGCCTGCTCAGTATTCTGACGCTCGCCTGTCCCAGGGGGAGCTGGATTACAATAAGGGCGGAAGGGACAGACGCCCGTGAGGCCATGAAAAGTCTCGGAAAATTGATTGAAGATAAATTTGGAGAAGATTGATGCATCCTGATGTAGAAGGGAAAACAGTTGTTCTTAAAGGAATCGGGGTTTCACCGGGTATTGTCATAGGGGAGGCTCACCTCTTTGACCGCCTCGATTCACAGGTTTCTTTTTATAAGTTGCGGGATAAAACCCTTGTATACAAGGAGATTAAACGGTTCAGATCTGCCCTGAAGGAGTCGGAGAAACAACTTCTCGAAATCAAAAATAAACTCACCGAAATGGCCGGTCGCGAACCGCTGTATATCATTGATGTCCACATCATGATTCTTAAAGACAGGATGTTTATCAACCATACGATCAAGAAAATCCGTGAAATGGGCGTAAATGTTGAATGGGCCCTCAGGATGACCATCGACAGATATCGGAGCATCTTTGAAAAAGTAGACGATGAGTATTTGAAAGGACGGCTCAGCGATATTCGTTATGTGGGGCAGATGATTCTGAGAAACCTGATCGGCAAGGGGCAGGAATCCATTGCGAATATCGGTGAGAAGGGCGTTGTCATTGCCGTTGATCTGTCGCCGGCTGATACGGCCCGAATGATGATCAACAAGGTTCTGGGATTTGCCACGGATATGGGGGGAAAGACCTCTCATACGGCGATTGTAGCCCGGGCGGTCGGAATCCCTGCCGTTGTAGGCCTGGAGCGTGTTACAAGATCTGTCAGAATGAACGATACCGTCATTATTGATGGATCAGCCGGTCTCATTGTCATCAATCCTGATCCGGAAATGATTCAGAGATATGAAGACAAGAAGAAACACTATGAGGAGAAGCAGGAAGATTTCCTGAAGTACGCGAGACTCCCGGCGGTAACGAAGGACAATTATAAAGTGGAGATCGGAGGCAATATCGAATTTATTGAAGAGATTCCCTCCGCCATCGTTCATGGAGCGGAAGGGATTGGCCTATACAGAACGGAGTTTATTTACATCAACAAAGAACAGCTTCCAACGGAGGAAGAGCATTTTTCCCATTACCGGCAGGTGGTCGGCGTGGAGGGCCTGAAGTGGTCCACCATCAGGACTTTCGATCTTGGGGGCGACAAGTTTTATTCAGATCCTAAGCTGGCCAAAGAAATGAACCCCCAGATGGGCTTGAGGGCGATCCGTTTCTGTCTGAAGGAAGTTGACCTTTTCAAGGTCCAGTTGCGGGCCATTGCCCGTGCAAGCGCTTACGGCAAGACGAGGATTATGTTCCCCATGATTTCCGGGATCGAGGAAATCCGCGAGGCGAAGCAGATCTTCTGCGAAGTGAAGGACGATCTTTCGGCAAAAGGTGTGCCCGTGGGGGATGATATAGAAATCGGAGTCATGATAGAGGTTCCTTCTGCGGTGATCATTGCCGACGAACTGGCAAAAGAGGTGGATTTTTTCAGCATCGGAACAAATGACCTGATTCAGTATGTTCTGGCAATAGACCGGATCAATGAACGGGTGACCTACTTATATGAACCCCTTCACCCGGCAGTTTTAAGACTGATAAAACAGGTCGTTGATGCCGGTCATCGGGCAGGCATTCGTGTAGCCATGTGCGGGGAGATGGCCGGCGAACCGACAAACCTCCTGATACTTCTGGGCCTCGAGATTGATGAATTGAGTATGAACCCCCTTGCCATCCCGAGGGTAAAGAAAATCATCAGGGAATCCACACTGAAAGATTCCCGGGAGTTGCTGAAGAAAGTCATGACCTTTTCCTCGGCTGCTGAGATTCGGGAATTTGTGAAACGCTATATGCAAGAGCGATTCCCCGAAGAATTTCCCAATAATAATCACTGACAGGCAGAGGGGCAGGTCTTTCATTTAAGCATTCTACGAACGGCATAACAAAAGACCTGACTGTACTCGGAAAATGATGACCACGGGGAGTGAAAAGACCCCAGGGGATAGGGAGTGCAATGCTGTCGAAAATAAAATCCTGGACGACAGAAATCGGGGAATACCATGCGGGACGTCTGTACAGGGAGGATAACTTTCCCCTCTACTGGCTTGTCAAAAAAGTGCTGTCCAATGTTGAACTTGCGGACGAGCATGTTTCGGCACTGAAGACGCTCTCGGAAAACGGCATTGTTGTTTACGCTTTGAAAAACAAGAGTCAGCTCAACAGCCTCATCATTCGAGAACTTTCCGCCCGGAAAGGGATCCCGAGACCCACCTATTGCCACGGGATCAACATGATCTTCTGGCAGCCGTTTATCATGGCAGCAAGGGTGGTCATGTCCTATCTGTTTCATCGCGTATTCAAAAGAAATGCCCTCAATGCCTGCAAAAGCGGTTACCTTGAAAGAATAGTGAGGGAAGGGCGAAACGTGATTATTCACATGGGCGGTTCTGAATGGATTGACAGTCCCGTCACCCGGGAGGCCCTTATTGAATTGGTTCATGCACAGAAGCACGTGGACGTCCCCATACACATTGTTCCGCAGATGATTACCTATGGGAGAAGGCGGGAGAAGGAAAAGGAAAGCCTCTTGAATATCCTGTTCGGCCAGACGGAAGGTACAGGCGCCCTGAGGCGTATCCTCACGTTTCTCCGGTATTCCAACCAGGCTGCCGTCATTCCGGCTGAACCCGTCAACCTGGCGGAGTTTCTCAAGGAAAATGAAGAACTTTCCGAAGAAACCCTTTATCACCATCTGAGGAACGAACTGATCGACCGGATCGATGAGGAAAAATCGAGTATCGTGGGGCCGGTGCTGAAGTCCCGGGAAGAGATCGTCAACATGGTCATCGGGGATGAGTGCCTCGGTCAGTTCATGGAACACTTGGCGGCATCGACGGGAAAAGAGTATAATGATGTCGTCCGGGAGGCGAGAAAATATGTTCTTGAAATCGCCAGTGACTACAGCGAGACGTTTATCGAGGTATGGGAAAAACTTCTTACATGGTTGTGGAATAACATCTATGACGGTGTCGTTGTGGACAAGCACGGGCTCGCAAAGCTCAGGCACATATCGAAGAAAATGCCCTTTGTAATCATCCCCTGTCATCGGAGTCACATTGATTATCTCCTCCTTTCCTATGTCTTTTATAAAAATAATATCCAGATGCCTTTTGTCGCCGCAGGGACAAATCTCATGTTCTGGCCTTTCGGTTACATCTTCAGGAAATCGGGAGCATTTTTCCTGCGTCGAACCTTTAAGGGAAATGTCCTTTACGGGGAAGTGTTTGCAAAATATCTGGAAACCCTGTTGAAGGAAGGGCTTCCCCTTGAATTCTTCATCGAAGGAGGGAGAAGCCGCACCGGCAAAATGGTCATGCCCAAGTACGGACTCCTTTCCATGATTATTCAGGCATTCAAGAAGCAGTCTTACGACGATCTGGCGGCTGTTCCCGTCTACATCGGATATGACCGCGTCATAGAGGAAAAGGCTTATCTCAAAGAACTCGGGGGCGCTCCCAAAGCAAGGGAAAAAACGACGGACGTGATTAAAAGCCGTAAGTTGCTTAGAAAACGGTACGGGCGCGTCTATGTAAATGTCGGCGAACCGATCTTTCTCAAGTCTTATCTGGAATCACAGGAGAAAACCTTTGAGAATATGACCGTTGTGGAGAGACAGAGTCTTTACCGGAAGATCGGTTATGAAATCGTTCTCCGGATCAACCACGTATCCGTTGTGACGCCTTTCTCCCTCGTTGCCTCGGGTCTTCTCTGCCATGACAGAAGGGGCATATCTCACGACGAATTGATGGATGTGTTAAAGCTGTTTTATGATTATCTCACCCACAGAAAGGTCAGCCTGGCCGAAACGCTGCTGCACGTGGATAAGGCTATCGGGGAGGCTCTCAATTTGCTTGACCAGTCTGACATTATATCGAGGATGGGAGAGGAGGAGGATGAACGGGATGAGATGGAAGAAATCGTTTATTCCCTCGAAGACAATAAGCGCTTGAACCTGGAGTATTATAAAAACAATATCCTCCATTATTTCACCCCCGTCAGTTTTGTGGCCACATCACTGCTCTTAAGCGATGAAGACACCGTTCCCTTGAGCCGCGTATTGAGTGATTACCAGTTTTTGAAAAGACTCTTCTGGCGGGAGTTTATTTTCGATGATCAGAAGGACGATCTGGATGAGGTCAACGATGTCTTGTCTTACTTAAACGGCAGGGGGATGATTACCGGTTTTGAGCGTGACGGCAGAGCATGGATCGAGGTGAAAGGCAGGGGAAGGATGAACCTGACGCCCTTTGCCGGTCTCATCCATAATTATTTCGAATCTTACTGGGTCGTGATGAGAGGATGTTTCTATCTCAAGAATGGGTCTAAACCCGAGAAGGACTGGCTGAAAAACCTCCAGCGACTCGGCGTGAAAATGTACAGAAAAGGCGAGATCAGAAGGGCCGAGGCTTTATCCCAATCCAATTATCAAAGCGCCATGAGATTCCTTCAGGATGAGGAGGTCCTGTCTGTTTCGGAAGCGGGCCTCTACTCCCTGTCGGAAGGTCGCTCCAGGATGGAATCTCTCCGCCGGCGTCTGTTCAAGTTCTTATAACCACAAATATCGATCCCCTGGAGACTGCTTTTCCCGCCACGACATATGGGGCGTTTTTCAAAGGTCTCCCTGCGGAATCCAGTCCCGTGAATCATGGATTATTGTGGCTATCTTTCCCCGGATTTTTTTCTGATACTGTAAAAGGCTGCTTTTCCCGGGTACACGGCAGTATCGCCCAGTTCTTCCTCAATCCGCAGGATCTGATTGTATTTGGCGAGTCTCTCGCTGCGAGACAGGGATCCGCTCTTGATCTGTCCGCAGTTTGCCGCAACGGCAACGTCGGCCATACATGTGTCTTCCGTTTCTCCGGAGCGGTGGGATATGACGGTGGTATAGCCCGCCTCCTTTGCCCTCTGGATGGTTTCCAGTGTTTCCGTCAAGGTGCCGATCTGGTTGAGCTTTATCAGGATGGAATTAGCCACGCCGAGGGAAATTCCCTTCTCAAGCCTTTTCTTGTTCGTTACGAAAATGTCGTCCCCCACGATCTGAATTTTGTCTCCCAGGGCGTCCGTCAATATCTTCCAGCCGTCCCAGTCATCCTCAGCCAGGCCGTCTTCGATGGAGATGATGGGGTATCTTTTCACGAGGGCGCTGTAGAATTTGACCATTTCCTCCGCCGTTTTCTGGGGCTTCTTTTCCGCCGCGAGAATGTATTTGCCGCCTTCGTAAAAGGTGCTTGCCGCCGGATCAAGGGCAATGTAGATGTCCTTCCCCGGTTTGTATCCCGCCTTTTCGATGGCATCCATGATGAAAACGAGGGCCTCTTCATTGGATTTCAGGTTGGGCGCAAAACCGCCTTCATCGCCGACTGCCGTGTTATAACCCTTGCTTTTCAGGACGGATTTCAAGGTGTGGAAGACTTCGGCGGACATGCGCAGCGCCTCTTTAAAACTTCCGGCGCCCGCCGGCATGATCATGAATTCCTGGATATCCACATTGTTATCCGCATGCTGGCCGCCGTTCAGGATGTTCATCATGGGGACGGGAATATCTTTTGCCATAACGCCGCCGATATATCGGTAAAGCGGCAGTTCCATAGTTTCTGCGGCGGCCTTGGCACAGGCGAGGGACACGCCAAGAATGGCATTGGCGCCAAGAGAGCCTTTATTTTCTGTGCCGTCCAGTGTGATCATGGCGTAGTCGATTTCCCTCTGTGCGAGGCCGTCCATCCCGATGATCTCCGGACCGATTTTATGGATGACATTTTCCACTGCTTTCTGGACGCCTCTTCCCATGAAGCGCTTTTTGTCTCCGTCCCGAAGTTCAAGCATTTCATGTTCGCCCGTCGATGCCCCCGACGGGACGGAGGCACGGCCGGTTATTCCTGAAAACAAAGTCACTTCCGCTTCAACGGTGGGGTTTCCTCTCGAATCCAGTATTTCCCTTGCATAGACATTGATGATTTCAGTCATAAGTCACTCCTTTTTACAAATTCCATTGTATGCTTTTGTCATCCCGTAGTTAACACGGAATCCATGATTTGGTTACCGATTCCCGTTATTGCCGGGGCAGTGCTTTTCTAAATATACCAATCCGTTTTAAATTTCAAGGTCATTGTCGGAAATTAGCTAAAGGGTCTTGATAAGATACGGAAAGTCATATAAACTTGAATCAGCATGAAAAGAACGAAGCTTTTTCATCATCTAAAAAAATGGCTGGAGACGGCGGTCATGGATTATTCCATGATCAATGAGGGAGACAGGGTTCTGGTTGGTGTTTCCGGCGGGATGGACAGCCTGTCTCTCCTTGATCTGTTGAATACCTCGATGATCCATGTGCCCCGGTTCTCTATCCTTGCGGTTAATATCGATCAGGGGTTTGATGATACGTATCATGATTTCAATATATTGGAAGCCTATCTCAAGGAAAACGGTTATGACTGCGTGATGGAGAAGACGGATATCGGCCCGCTTGCCCACAGTGACTATAACAGAAAGAACCCTTGTTTTCTCTGTTCCAGATTGAGGAGAAAAAGAATCTTTGAAATTGCGGCGACGGAAGGCTGCAACAAGATAGCCTTCGCCCATCACAAGGATGATATCATCGAGACGCTCCTCATCAATCTCTTTTACGGGCGGGAAATCAGCACAATGATGCCCGCTCAGTCCATATTCAGGGGCAAGCTTCATATCATACGTCCGTTTGCCTACATTGAAGAGTCTCTGATCAAAAAGTATGGTAAGGAACGGGGATTCCCGGTGATTGAAAACAAGTGTCCCACAGGTATAACATCGAAAAGGATGTATATCAGAAAGCTCCTGAGAGAACTGGAAAAAGAAAATAAGGACATTCGGGAAAATATTTATAAGGCCATGAGGCATGTGAAATTGGATTACTTGCCCGGAAGGGGATAGGGAACAGGTGCAGTGGCAAAAAAAGGAACATCGGAAAAAATCATCGCCCAGAATAAAACCGCCCGTATCAATTATCACATAGAAGATACGTTTGAGGCCGGGATCATTCTCATGGGAACGGAAGTGAAGTCTCTGCGGGATGGAAAAGCCAATCTCAAGGATTGCTATGCCCTTGTGAAAGATGGAGAGGTCTTTGTCCATGACATGCACATCAGCCCCTATTCTCACGGCAACCGGTTGAATCATGAACCTCTCCGGGTCCGGAAGCTTCTCCTGCATAAGGCGGAAATCAAGAGACTCTATGGAAAATCGAGGGAGCGGGGGCTGGCGCTGATCCCCTTAAAACTATATTTTAAGCAAGGGAAGGTAAAGATTGAAATCGGAGTCGGAAAAGGTAAAAAACTCTACGACAAGAGGGAAAGCCTCAAGATGAAGGAAGATCAAAGGGATATGGAAAGAGGCCTCCGCGGGAAGGATTAGACATTCGAAAGATGTCTTCTTCCATTTTTTCAAAGCGCTTGACTTGAAGCGGGAATCGCCTTATACTATCGCATAATCATCCCTTCTTTACCAAACTCCAGCATGGGGGCGAAATGGTTTCGACGGGGATATGGAAGCTGTAGTGGCATACCGAGGTTCCTACCAGGCCTCGTTAAACAGGTAGGACACATATAAGCGCAAACAATTACGATTACGCTTTAGCCGCATAGACGGCTACGTCCTACTGATCCCGCCTGTCGGATCAGATAAGGGCGTCATAAAGGCAGGATAGCTGATTTCGCTTTCCCGAAGCGAGAGGGGCGAAAACCCAAAGGGATAGTTCCTGATGAATCCTGCCTCCGGGAGTTTTCTGGAACGAAATCAAAACAGAGGCTAAGTATGTAGAAGCTCCAGTGGAATATTTTCGGACGCGGGTTCGACTCCCGCCGCCTCCACCATTTGACAATTCAATACAGTCCAAAGAAGTTCAAAACCCGTTAGAAATAGCGGGTTTTGTATTGCCATCAGTCCAACGACATGCTGAATGTAAGGTTCATCAAAATCCATTCTGGAGGTAACTTTTCCATTGTTACCCTCAGCTTGCTGTGGGGTAGTTCATTCAATGTCAGATATAAGAAGGCTTTCCGGATACAAAACAACATGATGGATACACTGTTACAAAAATGCAGAAAAAGAGTGGCCGGTCGCTATCAAAAAATTGCCGCAGCTGTTTTTTTTCTCTTTATAGCGTCCATCTTTGAAGCATTTGCTGAATATCCGCCGGACATCCGGAGAATTATCGACAGGGGTACACTTACCGTGGCCATGTATGAAAAGGATATGCCACCCTTTTTTATGCAGGGTCCTGGCGGCGTTTTGATTGGAATTGACGTTCGATTGGCTGAAGATATTGCCAAAAACCTGGGCGTAAGGGTTCAATTCAACAGAAAGGCAAAAACCTTCAATGAGGTTATCGATATCGTGGCCAGAGGAGAGGCCGACATCGGCATATCTTTATTAAGTGCCACACCTCAGCGTGCCATTAAGGTTCTCTTTTCAGAGCCGTACATTACGGTACATCCGGCCCTCCTTGTAAATCGTTTGTATGAAGCGAATATCAGGAAGAGGAATACGCTGGATCAGTTGTTGCGGAAACCGGAAAACCCGATAGGGGTTATCGGCGGTTCTGCCTATGAAAGGTATGCCCGGGATTTTTTTCCCGGTGCCCGTGTCATTCCCTATCCTGACTGGGTGTCTTTGAAAAAGGCGGTCGTGAAAGGAGAAGTCTTCGCCGTCCTTCAGAGCGAGGCCACGTTGAATATCATGATCACGGAGGAGCCCGAATTATACATTACCCTCCGCAAGGTGGAATTGAAGGGGAAGGAAGATTACCTCTCCTGCGCTATCCCGGTAACCCATGTTCACTTTCTGAAATGGGTGAATACACTGATTGCCGGAAGACCGCCACAGGAGTCGACCCGTAATTATTTGTATGAGATTATTTTGAAGTCCTGGGGTTTGGCATCAGGGCCAATGAGATGACGATGACTGCGAACAGAAAAAATACTATACAACGTACTCACTGGATCAAGAGCCCTTGGACCGTCCTTGCATTTATCGTTCTGGGTGGTCTCTTCGGTTACTTTTTTCCGGGAGCAGGGCAGCAACTCTCCCCGTTGGCCCGTATCTTTATCGGACTTATGCAGATGTGCATTCTACCCATCATGATTACTGCCATTGTTTCAAGTCTCGGAAAACTCATCAAATCTCCTGGTTCCATAAGGATGCTGAAGACACTCATGGTGGTCATTCTTGTCGGCATCTTCATGGCAAGTGCCGTTGGGATTACCGTAGGTTTGTCAGGAAAACCCGGTTCCGGTCTCTCCCAATCGGCAAAGGCAAACATCGGAAAGATGCTTTTTATTTCAGAGAAGACGACGACTCAGGCAATGAATGAAAGTGTGGCCCCTGTATCTGACTTTTTCGTAAAAATGGTGCCGACGAATATCTTTTCGGCTCTCAGTGATGGGAATAGCCTGAGAATCCTTATTTTTTCAATACTTCTGGGTATTGCTATCGGGCTTGTGCCCCTCTCTGCCAGCGAACAAGCCATCGATATGCTGAACGCTCTTTTCGAGGCATTCAAGAGGATAATAGGCTGGATCATGTATGCCTTGCCATTCGGCCTTTTCTGTATTTTTGCAAGTACACTGGCAACAACAGGCCTTGACTTATTTCAGTCGCTTGCGAAATTTATCTTCATGATTTATATTGGTGCCCTGCTGCTGTTTATCGTCTATCAGATCGTGATCTGGAGGCTCTCAAAGGTCACTTTTCTTCAGTCTTTCGCTGCCCTCAGGGATACGTATATTCTGGCACTGGCCACAGCCAACAGTTTCATCGCCCTCCCTTCCGCCCTCATTGCTGTTCAGAAAAACCTCAAAATGGATGAACAGACGTCAAATCTGATTATTCCC
>JBAWYD010000052.1:0-17044 GCA_037143735.1 Deltaproteobacteria bacterium | reverse complement strand
AGTGGCTCACTTTCTAACGACCATTTTTGGCTCAATTTATCACGACCGGGAACAAATCGACACTATTTGACAACAATATCAAAGCATTATACACTCATTTTATGAAATACCTTTATAATGCCGTCAATCCCTGGTGGAAGGAAAGGATTTTAACCCCGGGATCAGCCGGGATCAATCCTTCCTGCGAAGGGTGTGCCGAACCGTTTCCCCAGCACTGTTGACTTTCCGGGGGTGTTCCATTATCATGGGAAACATTTCATCCTTATGAGGAGGTAAAAGGGCCATGGCAAAGGAACGACTTGTTGGCATCGGCGGGGATGCGGCGGGAATGCGCACCGCGGCCCAGGCAAAACGGCTGAATCCCAAACTGGAAGTCGTCGCCTTCGAAAAGGACCCCCATACATTCTACTCAGTCTTGAAATGGCGGCGGTTCTGAACGGCCGTTCCTGAGAAATTGGAATTAGGTAAGCTGTTCCAGAAAATTTGAATACCGGATTGACAGGAGAAATTGCTTTTCTGATGATGCGTATTGCTGTTGTTCATACGGTCGGTTCTCCCTGCGGCTGCGCGGAGGCTGTTGCGTCAGGGCTTCATGCCCTCGGCCATGAGATTTTTTTTGCGGACTCGGAAGAGATAGAATTGATGGCCGGGGAAATCTCGAAAACGTGCGACCTGGTGATTGATCATACAGATACCTTCCGCGGGTCCGGGGTTTTACGTCCCTTCGTGAGGTTGCTCCTGGAAGGCTATGGTGCTCGGATCGTCGGTTCCGACGCCAGGGCCTGTTTCCTCGCCGATAACAAGATCGCCGCAAAGACATGTCTTGCAAACGCAGGCATACCGGTGCCTCCGGGTGTCGTGGTGACGTCGAAAAAGCAAACGATGCCCTGCTGGCTTAAATGTCCTGCCGTTTTGAAGCCGGCTTTTGAACACATGAGCCGGGGCCTCGGTTTTGCTGAAACGGAGGATGAAATCTATGGGGGGATTGCAGATCTCATAGACCGGTTCAGGCAGCCGATTCTCATGGAAACCTTCATCCCCGGCCGTGAATTTGCCGTCTCGCTTCTGGAAGAAGAAAATGGGCTGAGCGTGCTGCCGCCCCTGGAGTGGCGGGTTCATCCGGGTGGAGCGGTTGTTTTGACCGAGGCATTTAAACGATCGGACGTACCGGAAGAGAGACAGGATGTGTTACCGGCTGAGCTCCCCCCCGATCTCGCGGCGGAGCTGAAAAATCTCTCATGCCTTGCCTTTCGTGCCCTTGGGTTGCGGGATTACGCCCGTTTCGATATCCGCCTTTCTTCCGGCGGGACGTTTTACTTTCTGGAGGCGAACACAACACCGAGCCTGGAGCCTCTTGAACTCCTGGCGCTCTCGGCACGGTGGGCTGGGCTGGATTATCCGGCTCTGGTAGAAAAAATGCTTTCCGCAGCCCTGAGGCGCTATGGCCGACCCCCGTTTCATGAGGAAGGGAAAACGCGCATAACCCTCCCAACCGGTCCGGTTTATTTACACATCCCCGAAGGGGTGCATCATCCACCGGCGTCAACCCTGGATCTGGCGAAGCTTCTGGATGTGCGGGAGGGAGAACGTGTCCTCGATCTGGGTTGCGGAGCGGGTCTGCTTGCCATTGCTGCGGCAAGGCTTGGCGCCGGCCGTGTCGTGGCCACGGATATCGATCCCCGCGCCCTCGATGCGACGAGGAAGAACGCTCTGGCAAATGGTGTTGCGGAAAAGATCAATATCCGCGGAGGCTCCTGGTACGAGGCGCTGGATGGTTATTCCTCAGGGGATGCGGGCCTGTTCGATGTGATTGTCGCCACCCCTCCCCAGACACCGGGTCGCTATCCCTTTGGTCCCCGGTATGGCGGGACGGACGGAACGATACACCTGATAAAAATCCTTCAGGACGCACCTGTTTTTCTGAAACCGGACAGCGGAAGGCTTTGGCTCATGGCAATTTCCCTGGCAAATGCGTCAGAGCTTCTGCGTCAGTTGCGAAAACGTTTCCATCACGTCTCTGTTGTCCATGAGACAGAGCGGCCCTTCACGGGCAATGAATACGAATCTGAAAAAAGGGGACTCATGAATCATTTCCTGGAGCTGCGTTCATCAGGACGTTCCGATTTCAGGGACGCGGGTGAGGGCAGATACGTCTTTCGCAATCTTTTTATCTGTGCCCGGGGGGTGAGAGTGCGTTGAAGCGGCTCATTGTCAATGCGGATGACCTGGGGGCGGATGAGGCCCGCAATGCGGGAATCTTTGAGGCCATAGAGGCGGGCGCTGTGACGGCTGCAAGTATCCTTGTCAATGGTCCCGCTTTCCATGATGTCCTTCACAGGATCGCTTCATCCCGCTGTAACCACATTTCGTTTGGCGTCCATCTGAACCTTACCGAAGGGGCGCCTCTGAGCCCGGGGCTTACATCCATCACAGGCCCGGATGGATGTTTTTGTGGCAAGGCAAAGGCCCATCGGCGCCTGATGAGAAAGGGCGATGAAGTTCTTGAGGTGGAAATCCGGGAGGAATTTGCTGCCCAGATCCAGGCACTTCGCGATGCCGGCGTCCGGATTGATCATGCAGACGGGCATCAGCACGTCCACATTTTCCCTGCTGTGATCGATGCAACCGTCAGGGCGGGAAGGGAGTACGGGATTCCGTGGATAAGGCTTCCTGAAGAACCGCCTCCCTCAGGCGTCATGGATCGAAAAAACCATGTGCCGGCTGGAGAAGCGGACATGTTTCGCCGGCTCGCTGCAGCCGCCCGTATAAAGATTCATGGGTCTGCATTGAGGACGACAGATCATTTCCGGGGTCTTTACCTGAAAGGGAGGATGTCCGCTACCCACCTCGAAGGAACCCTGCAAACCCTGCCGCCGGGCCTTGCAGAACTGATGATTCATCCCGGCCGAGCGCCCGCCGGGCAGGCGGAAGGTCCGTTCTCCTCTTTCTCACACCGGGAAAGAGAAAAGGAACTGGAAATTCTGACGGACAGGGACTTCTCTTTAATGCTTGCAAAATTCCATATCCGGCTTACGCCCTTTCCGGAGGCCTCTCCTTGAATTCCGATCTTCGTGTAATCATTCTGACCCCGACAGCCCTTCCCAATGTAACGGGAAATGCCATTACGGCCGAGCGATGGCGCCGATCCCTTTCACAAAAAGGCCTTGTGGTAAACGTGATGGAGACACAGCATCTGGATGCGCGGGGTCTCGTTTACGGCCTGGACCGTTTCCGTCCTCATATCGTTCATGCCCATCATGTCAGCCGGGCGGGCGTATTGATGCTCGATCCACTCGTGGCAGAAAAATACGGTGCTTTACCGTTTGTCGTTTCTCCTGCGGGGACGGACATCAATCTCTATGCGCTGAAAGGGGCGGAAATGGAGGCAGTTGGCAAGACCTGCCGCATGGCCCGTTACATCATTGCCCAGAGCCGTGAAACCATCAGGCTGCTGCAGGAACTCCTGCCGGATCTGGAAGAGCGAATCGCCTATGTGCCCAAAGCTTTTTTGTGGTTTGGGGACGACTATTTTGATCTCCGGAACGTCGCAGCCTGCCGAAAAGATGATATTCTCTTTTTTATGCCCGCCGGCATTCGCCCTGTGAAAGGCAACCTCGAATGTCTTTGGGCAATGGAAAAAGTCCATGAAGCCAGCCCGAAAATCCGGGTGGTGTTTGCCGGTCCGGCTCTTGACGCCGGGTATTCCACCCGGTTTGAGGAAGAGATAAGGCGTCGGGGATCTTTCGTCAAATGGATTTTACATATCCCTCCGAAGGCTATGTATTCTGCCTATAAGGGAGCTGATGTGATCCTGAACCATTCAAGTTCAGAGGGACTTTCCAATTCGCTCCTTGAATCCATGGCGGCGGGGCGACCGGTTCTGGCTTCCGACATTCCGGGGAACCGATGGTTGATCCGCGATGAAGATGGAATCGGTCCCTGCGGGAATCTGTTCAATCCCTGCGAGCCTGCGGATTTCGTCCGGAAAGCCCTGCAATTTGCCAATGATGCGGTGTTTCGGGAATCCCTTGCTGCAACGGGCAGGCTGAGAGCGGCAGCGTGGCCGAGCCCCTCAGACGAAGCACAGGCTCTTCTCAAAATCTATGAAGGGGCGATCAGCCGGAAAGAGTGATTTGAAAAAACACGTCCTTTCGGCTCTCTTCTCCTTGGTTTCTGCAGAGCCTTTTTTACTTATGAACCAGATCAATGACCGTAATTTCCGGGGGGGAAAGAAATCGGATCGGCGGTCCCCATGTCCCCGTTCCCCGGCTCACATAGAGAACGGATTGGTTGGGCAGGTTAAAATATCCCCCGAGGTTGGGGAAAAAGATACGGGCAATCAGACTGAAAGGAAATAGCTGTCCCTTATGGGTATGTCCGGAAAGCTGCAGATCGAACAACCCGTGAGCGTCGGCATTAACGACGGGCTGATGTTTGAGGAGCAATGTAAAGTATTCCCGGGGAAACTGAGACAACAGATGTCTTTCCGAAACCTCTCTGGAGAGACCGTACCGCCTCCCCGCAGGATCATCAAGACCCACAATATTGATCAGCCCTGCGACCGTCTTTCCCTCACCTCTCAGGACTGTAAAACCCGAGTCTTTCATGAAATCGACGGATTCGTGAACGCCTGCATAGAATTCATGATTCCCCGTGATGGCGAATTTCCCGTATCGGGGTTCTATGCTTCTCAAAAGCTTCACGGGTTCAACAAGATTATTGATCTGACCGTCCAGGAGATCACCCGTTGAAACCAGAATGTCGGGCTCTGCTTTTTTTATCGCCTCAACGATTTTTTTCAGGCGTTTCTCTCCGACAATGATTCCGATATGAACATCGGAGATCTGCACTATTCTGATTTTGCCGATACTTTCCGGAATCCTGGCGGATTCAATGGAGAGCATTTCTGTACGCGGGTTTTTTGCCTCAACGTAACCGTACATGTTGACGCCCGCTGAAACCACGAGCGATAATATGAGGGTCAATAACGGGGATGGGTTCAGGTGGGAGAATCTGACGGAGACGGTAACGGTCCCTGCATGAACCATGAATCGGTAAAGATCAAGCATGAGGGACACAACAAAAAATATGAAAAGCACGCCCATCCAGATATATCCCGTGTAAGCGGTGAAACGGGCCGGGGCATCCAGACCGTGTTGCTCCAGAATCCGCACGGCGATTGGAGCAAGAATCATGATTGCAAACAGCAGCATCAGGCCGACATTACTTCCCGTACCCAATGGGACGGCACTCTTTATCTTCGCAAAGAGATAAAGATGCATACCGCCGTAAATGAGTATAAATATGATGAGAAAAAGGGCCATTGAAGAAAAAATCTCCACAGTTGACTTTGTTGTATGATCCCTGTAAGTATTGCAGAAAATAGGTTCAGATGTATGAAAAGTCAAGCATGAAATGACGTCCTTACACAAGGGCAGCGATTGACTTTTCATGAAATTCCAGGCAAAGCAGAAATGTTTTCCGCATTTTTTTATAAACGATTTTGAGGAGGTATTGAAATGGATTGGGGAATGAAAAACCGTATGTCACAATTAATCCAGCCTGACGGCCGCTGCTTTTTCCTGCCCATAGACCATGGCTATTTTCAGGGGCCGACGTCCTGTCTGGAGAAACCGGGGGAAACCATCAAACCCCTTCTTCCCTATTGTGACGCCATTTTTGTGACCAGAGGTGTATTACGTTCCGCCGTGGATCCGCAAAACAGCAAGCCCATCATTCTCAGGGTGTCGGGCGGCGCAAGCGTGATCGGCAAGGACCTCGCCAATGAGAGTATCACCACATCCATTGATGAGATCATCCGTCTCAATGCCAGTGCTGTAGGGATATCCATTTTTGTGGGCAGTGACTATGAACGGGAGTCTCTGACAAATCTCTCGGACCTGGTCAATCAGTGCGAGGATTACGGAATTCCGGTCATGGCAGTCACGGCAGTTGGCAAGGAACTGGAAAAACGTGATGCCAGATACCTGGGGCTCTCCTGCCGCATTGCCGCCGAACTTGGCGCCCGAGTCGTCAAGACATACTGGTGTCAGGACTTTGACAAAGTTGTGTACGGATGTCCCGTGCCGGTCGTAATGGCGGGCGGACCCAAGTGTGAAACGGAGCTTGAAGTGATGGAATTTGTTTATGATGGCATGCAAAAGGGCGCCGTCGGAATCAATCTGGGAAGAAATATCTGGCAGAATCCTCATCCCGTTGCCATGATCAGGGCATTGCGCGCTGTCATTCATGAAAATTATACGGCAAAAGATGCCTATGATCTCTTCAACAGTCTAAAAAATAAATCAGCAGAGTAGAAGACCATGCGCGTAGCCATGTATTACAACAACAGGGATGTCCGTCTGGAGGAGATGCCGAAGCCGACAATCGGGCCGGGTGAGATTCTGGTCAGGGTCATGGCAAGCGGTATCTGCGGCAGCGACGTCATGGAATGGTATCGCATCAGAAAAGCCCCTCTGGTCCTCGGTCATGAGATTGCGGGAGAAATTGCCGAAGCGGGAGAAGGGGTGACACGATACGGAACCGGCGACAGGGTCTTTGTCTCTCACCACATTCCCTGCAATACGTGCCATTACTGCCTGAGGGGGCATCATACGGCTTGCGAGACGCTCCATACGACAAATTACGATCCCGGTGGTTTTGCAGAATATATCAGGATACCGCAACTTAACGTGGATCGAGGCGTTTTTCTGTTGCCGGATGAACTTTCTTTTGAAGACGGCGTCTTCATCGAACCGCTGGCCTGCGTTGTTCGAGGCCAGCGGTTGGCGAATCTTCAACCGGGTCAATCCATCCTCATTCTCGGGAGCGGCATTTCGGGACTGCTTCATCTGCTATTGGCCCGAACCCTCGGGGCGGGACGGATCGTCGCCACGGATATCAGCGAATATCGAATGAATATGGCACGGCAACTGGGGGCAAACGAGGTGATTCATGCCCGGGATGATATCCCGGACCGCATGCGTCGGATCAATGACGGCAGGCTTGCCGATCTCGTCATTGTCTGTACCGGGACGCCGGCGGCGTTTGACCAGGCCATGAAATCCGTGGATCGCGGCGGCACGGTTCTGTGCTTTGCCACGACGGAGCCGGGCGTTGATCTGGCTGTTCCGATCAATGAATTCTGGCGTAATGAAATCAAGCTGATGCCGTCATACGGAAACAGTCCCCTGGATGCCATGACGGCCATAGAACTGATTCGATCCGGTCGCGTACCGGTCGGAAAGATGATCACTCACCGTCTGCCTCTGAAAGAGACGGGACTGGGGTTTCAACTTGTTGCTGAAGGCGGGGAATCCATGAAGGTGATCGTCAAGCCCCATGAAACTAATGCCACCTTTTCCGTGTTTCCAGTCTGAGAATGATATATAAAAAAATCCTGCACATATTCCTGTCATAATATTTTTATTTACACACTTCTTGACAATGTATCCCAATTCGTTGAAAGTATAAATAAAAGATAAACGCTTTAAAGTTCTAAAAACCGTCAATTATCATGGAGGGAAATATGCCGACTTATGAGTATCAATGCCAAACGTGTAAACATGAGTTTTCCTTGATACAGAGTTTCAGCGAGCACGAGAAGGCCAAGGTGACTTGCCCGAAGTGTAAAGGCAAAAAAGCTAAACAGGTTATCTCCATGTTCACGGCAAAAACCAGCAGAAAAAGTTAGAAACCCATTGTTTGCAGGGCGGGAAAAACGTCTTTTGCCAAAGATGTGTCCCGCCCTGTAAGCGGGACGGCTTAAATGGCCTGAAACTTTCGTGTGTTCGCTGATAACTACTGACAGGATTTCCTGGCGAGGGGGATTTTTTTGTTTGTAACAGTTTCATGAGCATGGGGGAGAGGTGTGATGGGGAAAAAGATAGTGATCGCTTCTTGTGTCGGCCTGTTGCTGTTGACGGGTCATACGGATTGTGCCGCTTTCAGGTGTGGCGATGGATTTGTCAGTGAAGGCGCTTCTAAAACCAAGGTGCTTCTGGAATGCGGTCAACCTACTTCAAAGGAAAAGGCAGGCTTCAAAAAGGAAACGGGTGAATTAGTCACCACAAAGGGAAAAACTGGCGATAAAAAAGCGAAGCGCCAGAAGAAGGATAAGAGGGACAGCAAGGACAGTCGTCCTGTTGTTCGGGGAGAATATGACAACGTATCAAAAAAACGGGTTGAAAAGTGGTATTACAATTGCGGCGATAATGACTTTATTTATATTCTTACTTTCGAGGGTGGTGTTTTAAAGAAAGAAGAAACGGGAGGCTACGGCAAGGGGAAGTCTGATTGTAAGGGTAAAAGCCGGTAGTAGATGTCTTTCGTAAAGGGGGAATATCCATATTCCATAGGGAATATTTCCCCAAAGGAAGGGGAATACTTCCTCAAGAGCAATGGATATATTTGCTCCTTCTCATCATTAAGCTGTTAATATTACGTAAGATTATAAATTTCATTGTTCTGGTATAGTCCTTGCTAAACTATAAGGCAAAATGAACGGAAGGAGGTGATACCATGAAGAAGCTGATGTCAATTATCGTTTCTATCCTTTTTGCACTTTCGATGACAGGTCTTGCTTTCGCTCAGGCTCCGGCCCCCAAGGCTGCTGATCCCGTGAAGGCAGAAGAGAAGGCTGATAAGAAGGCTGATAAGAAGAAGGTAAAGAAGGCAAAGAAGGCAAAGAAGGCAGAGAAGAAGGCTGAGAAGAAGGCTGAAGAAAAAGCTCCCGCTCCCGAAAAGAAGTAAGCAGTTTAATCTTTGTCCGTGTAAAAGAAATAATATAAAAGGGGCTCCGAGAGATCGAGAGCCCCTTTTAAATTTTACATGACCTCGTCATCGTCCCCGACGAATTTAGGCAGCGCGCGTAAATCCAGTTCCTTTGCCGCTTCAACACCGGCCCGCAGCGCCTTGAGATTGAGGTCTTTTGTTCCTTCGGGAACCCGATCCATCAGTGCCGATTCCAGACCTTCCATAGAGACCGCCTTGCATAGATAACCGAAAGCCCCAAGAGCCACCATGTTGGATGCCATTTCTCTGCCGATATTCTGTCGTGCAATCTGGGTAAAGGGAATGGCAGCCACCCTGCCTATCGGCACCTTTCTGACCAGAGTATTATCTACAATCAATAATCCCGCCGGCTTGAGATCCGGAAAGTAGGTGTCGCAGGACGCCTGATTCATGGCCAACAGAAGGGATGGCCTTGAAGCTTTCGGATAATCAATCTCTTTACTGCTGATGACGACATCCGCCTTGCAGGTTCCTCCCCTGGCTTCAGGGCCGTAGCTTTGGGTCTGACATACATGTTTGCCGTCATAAACACCGGCTGCTTCAGCCAGAACAATGGCTGCCATGATAATCCCCTGACCCCCGGATCCGCAAAGTCTAATTTCCTGCCGATATTCCTTCTCCATCCTGCGTCCTTTTCAAGCTCTCAAAAATAACGAGTATGTATAAAAAACGTCTCACTTCTTTCGTGAAACGTTAATGCCCGCACACATTTTCTGATAATTTTCCAGATATGACGGCTTTTCGATGTCCGTCAGAACACCGATGGTAGCCCTTCCTTTTAAATCTTCAGGCGACAGTTCTTTCGCCTTCTCCACGGGGACGGCATAATCTTTCAACCACATCAGCATCTTTGCCGGGCTTCCCATCATGTTTCTTCTTCCGAATTGAACATGGCAATTTGACAGAACCTCTACAACACTGAATCCTTTTTTCAGAATGGCTTTTTCGATCAGCCGGTCGAGAAGTTGTGCATGATAGACCGTGCCGCGACCGACAAACGATGCTCCGGCAACCGCTGCCAGTTCCGAAATATTGAACGCACTTTCGATCTGCCCGTACGGGGTGGTCGTCGTGGTACATCCGGGCGGCGTCGTTGGCGAATGCTGCCCCCCCGTCATGCCGTAAATCTGGTTGTTGATGATGATCGCCGTCAAATCCATATTGCGCCGTGCAGCATGAATAAAATGATTGCCGCCGATGGCGGTGGCGTCTCCGTCGCCCATGATCACAATCACCTTAAGGGATGGCTTCGAAAGCTTGATCCCCGTCGCAAACGTCAAAGCGCGCCCGTGGGTCGTATGCAGGGTGTTGAAGTCTGCATATACGGTCATGCGGCCCGAACATCCGATACCGGATACGAGAACGACATCGTCCTTTCTCAAACCGGATCGGTCAATGGCTCGAATCAGGGCACCCAGCACAATGCCGTTTCCGCAGCCGGGACACCATATGTGAGGAAATTTTTTATCGTGACGCAGATATTTATGGGTTAATCTGGTGACTTCTTCGGACATTAGTGCTTTCTCACGTTCGCATTTTTATGAGTTTGCCGTAAATTTCTTCGGGCGTAATCAACTGGCCATCCACACGGTTGTATTTTTCTACCCGGGAACCTGTCTGATTAACCCGTTTTACTTCCCGGCTGATCTGTCCCATGTTCATTTCCGGCACAAGGACCGCCCGGCAGCGGCCTAAAACGTCTTCGACGTGATGACGGGGAAACGGGAAAAGCGTGATCAGCTGCAGCAGTCCCGCATTGATACCAATCTGTCGGGCTTCCGTGACTGCCTGACGGGCCGAGCGGGCCACAGAACCATAGGCAATCACTGCCACTTCCGCGTCGTCCATCATAAAGGGTTTAACCATCTGAATCTCGTGGAAGCCCCGGGTAATTTTACGGAACAGCCGGTTCATCAATGCCTTTATCTCATCGGTTCGCTGTGTGGGAAAACCGCGGACATCGTGGGCGAGTCCCGTGACGTGGTGATGGTAGCCTTCTCCGAAGGCCGCCATGGGCGGCACTCCCAGGCTACTATCCTCATAAGGGACATACCATTCGGGCGGCATGGCGGGCTTGATTCTGTCGGCTACTTCAATGTTGCCAGCCGTGGGCAGCGTGACGGTTTCACGGGTATGGGCGACAACCTCGTCGGACAGAATGATCACAGGAACCCGGTATTTTTCCGACAGATTGAATGCCGCAACGGTTATTTCGAAGCAGTCACGCACCGTTGAAACGGCTAAAACGATGATGGGGTGATCACCGTGCGTTCCCCATCGGGCCTGCATGACATCCCCCTGGGATGGCTGCGTCGGAAGACCGGTGCTCGGACCGCCCCGCATGACATTGACTAAAACACAGGGGACTTCTGTCATGCAGGCAAATCCGATATTTTCGGACATGAGGGAAAATCCCGGCCCGCTTGTTGCCGTCATGCTCTTGACCCCGGCCAGGGAGGCGCCGATGACGGCACCCATACTGGCAATTTCATCTTCCATCTGGATAAACACCCCGTCAACCTGGGGCATCCGGACGGAAAATCTTTCACTGATTTCTGAAGCGGGTGTGATGGGATAACCAGCGAAAAAACGGCATCCCGCAGCGATGGCGCCTTCCACGATTGCTTCATTGCCCTGCATCAGCAGGCTTCTTTTTTTTGATCTCATGCCGGTCATGACCGATTTCCCTGCGTTTCTCTGTTGCGCTCTTGAACCGTAATGGCGAAATCCGGGCAGTGCAGTTCGCAGAAGCGGCACCCAATGCATTCATCAGGCTTTTCTATGACGGGAGCCCCCGTATCATCACATCCAATCACTTTTTTGGGACAGAAAGCGCTGCAAATACCGCAGGATTTACACCACGCGGGAATAATCACGGGGGTATATGATTTCTTGCGTTTCGCGGTGTTTTTTTCTGCAGAACTTTTAGACTTAGCTGTCATTTCAATTTTTTTCTTCCCGGCGTGGCTATCTATAAACGCAACTGCAAGCATCTTCTTTCGTTCCGGATAAATCAGGACAATCGTCATTCGGCCTGGAAATCTTTAAAAAGGCAGGAAGTTCAATGCCTAACCGGCTTTAAATATGCGGCGTCACTAACATGACATTGGATTTTAAGTCAAGTTGGATTTTGTCACGCTGAATTATAAGAAGATGGCTGAACAAGAATTTTCGGCTCCATCATGTCGTATATGGCATATTTGACCCCTTCCCGGCCCAGGCCGGAATCTTTGATCCCCCCGTAGGGCATGTGGTCAACACGGAATGTCGGCACGTCATTAATGATGACGCCTCCGACATCCAATCGATCAAACGCCATATTGATTTCGTCCAGACGGTTTGTAAAGACCCCTGCCTGGAGTCCGAAAGGCGTGTCGTTTACCGACCGAACGGCTTCCTGGAAGTCCTTATAAGGTTCCAGCGTGACAACAGGTCCGAAAATTTCAAGGCAGTTCACCTTCATGGATGCTTCCGTATGGCTCAGAACGGTGGGTTCGAAGAACGGACCGTTTTTGTTCCCGCCACAGAGGAGCCTCGCGCCGCCGTCAACGGCTTCCCTTACCCAGGTCCCAACCCTCTTCGCGTTTGGTTCATCAATCATGACGGAGATTTGCGTTTTCGGATCCAGGGGATCGCCCCATTTCAAGTTCTTCGCGCCCTCAACAAATTTTTCCGTAAATTCGTCAAAAACCGGTTTTTCCACAAAAAGCCTCTGGGCATGAATACAAACCTGCCCGGAGTAAGCAAAACCGCCGATGAGGCATCTTTTAACGGCAAAATCGATGTCGGCGCTCCCGGTCACGATGACGCCGGCATTGCCTCCCAGTTCAAGAACCACCTTTTTCTTGCCAGCCTGTTTCTTCATCTGCCAGCCGACTTCGGGAGATCCTGTAAACGTGAGCAACTTGAATCTTTCATCAGTCACGAGCTTTTCTCCCGTTGATCTGCTCATGGGGATGATGGACAACGCCCCTTTCGGCAGCGGCGTTTCGTCCACGATTTTGGCCAGTTCAAGTGTCGACAGGGGGGTTGCGGATGCCGGTTTTAATATGATGGGGCATCCCGCTGCCATGGCCGGTGCAATTTTATGGGATGCAAGGTTCATCGGAAAGTTAAACGGAGAAATTCCGGCCACCAGGCCGATGGGGAAATATTTAACGATTCCTTCCCTGTTTATACCGGCGGGGCTCCAGTCGAGGCTGATATACTCTCTGGGGAGCCTTTTCGATTCCTCTGCCGCAATAAGGAAAGTCTGGGCTGAACGATCAATTTCGGCGGCTGCATAGACGAGGGGTTTGCCCGCTTCCTGTGCCAGAACGCTGGACAGGTGATCCTTCTTACGGGTTATTTCTTTTGAGATATGGCAAAGGATTTTGTAACGCTGGAATGAACTCAGTTCTCTCATGACGTTTTCAACGGACAGAGCTTTTACAATGGCGGCCTCAAGGTCTTTTTCACCGCCAAGGTAGGTCTCAGCAAATACCAGGCCGGTATAGGGATTGACAACCTGTAAAACCTCGTCCGTTTTTTTGAAAGTTCCCCCAACATAGATGTCATAAGTGTTCATGGCAAAACCCCCGGTTCGTGGCGCTGTTCTGATGGTAAGACTTAACGATTTTATTATACATTTTGATAAATGGCTTAAAATGCAAATTCTGTCAAGAGAAACCATACCGTTGGCCGGGAGGCGACCCGCAACGCCTTGAATTAACCGGCGAGCGTCGCATGGCGATGGGTTTTCCCACCCTGCCTGTATTGGACGGTTGCGAAAGGCTTTCGCGATGCCTTTGTGACAGGAGAAAACCGTTGACATCCCGGTCTATTCAAGTATCATAAAAACGCATTTACCAGCGCTGTCTTTTCCTTTTCGGTCACATCCTCTGGGCCTTAATATTTTCCTGAAGGTGACAATGAAGCGCAAAGAAAACATCCCGAATGTGAAGAAGAATGTCCTGTGGTCGTTGTTTTCATCTTTCAATCTTGCCGTTATCCTTTTAATCCTCATTGTTCTTCTGGCCGTTGCCGGTTCCCTTATACCCCAGCAGGACGCCGCCCGGGAGCTCGCCCGGCGCATCCCGCCGGGATGGGCCGCCATCCTTCAGAAGATGCAGGTCTTCGATCTGTACCACTCCGTCTGGTTTTTCCTGCTTCTGGGGTTTCTCTCCCTGAATCTCGTGAGCTGCTCGCTTTCCCGCTTTCCCGTTACATGGAAGTCATTTCGGGCGAAAGCCTTTCCGGATGCATTTACGTCTCTTGAAGACATGACGGATGTGATGACAATTATGACAGAGGAGAGGCGCGACAGCGCCCTTCAGCGACTGGAAGGTCTGCTGAAAAAGAAATACGGCAAGGTGGAACAAAAGGAAACGGCGCGGGGCGACTTTCTGTATGGTGAAAAGGGCCGACTCTCTCATTTTGGCGTTTATGTGATTCACCTGAGCATCCTGGTCATCATTGGAGGGGCTGTTGCGGGCGCCCTGTTCGGATTCAACGCCCACGTCCGCGTGTCGGAGGGAGAGGCCACCGATACGGTTCAGCTCAAGGGGGACGGGGGAATAAAAAAGCTGGATTTTACCGTTCGCTGCGAGCGGTTTAGCGTGGATTTTTATGAAAACGGCGCCCCCAGGGAATATCGCTCGGATCTGACGTTTTTGAAAAACGGACGTGTCGTCCATCAGGGATCATTATTGGTCAATCATCCTATTAGCTTTGAGGGAATCCGCTTTTACCAGTCGAGCTACGGCACGGCGCCGGACGGTAAAATATCCCTGAGCTTCAGAAGAGGAAAGGGGAATATCCATCGCCGCGTTTTTCCCCTTGATTACGTGGGTAGTAAATATTACACCGGATTGCAGGTCGCCCATGATCCGGGTCTTCCGATTGTTGCATCCGGCGCCTTCCTGCTGGTCGCCGGGTTCATGGTGGTCTTCTTTACATCTCACCGGCGGATATGGATATCGGTGGAGGCGCGGGGAGATCGAACAGCGATCAGCATAGCCGGCAGGACCAATCGTGATTCACTGGGTCTGCAAAGGGAAATGGAACGGATGATGACGATGATCAAAGATACGGGCGTTGAAACATGAGCGATACGGTCATCTTGAGCTGGGTCACCTTTGTCTATTTCGGTGCGTCCATGTTCTATCTCATCAGGCTCATTACGGGGAAGGAATTATGGGGGCTTCTTGCCTTGTGGACGACCGTTGGCGGATTTTCAGCTCAGACAATCGCCCTTGTGCTGAGATGGGTGGTATCCTATCAACTGGGTATCGGTCATGCGCCGCTTTCCAATTTCTATGAATCCCTGATTTTTTTCGCCTGGGCCGTTATCCTCCTCTATCTGATCATCGAGTGGCGGACCGGGTTGAAGAGCGCCGGCATTTTCGTTGCCCCCCTGGCATTTCTTCTCATGGCCTATGCCTCTTTTTCGCCAAACGTAAACAGCAGGATCCAGCCTCTCATCCCGGCGTTGCAGAGCAACTGGCTCATCAGCCATGTCGTCAGCTGTTTTCTGGGGTATGCGGCCTTCACCATCGCCTTCGGCCTCAGTGTCATGTATCTTTTAAAAATCGTGAAGCGCTTTTCCCGTTTTTTACCGGAAACGGAATTTATGGATGACCTGATCCACCATAATGTCGTTATGGGTTTCATTCTTTTGACACTGGGCATTTTGACCGGATCTGTCTGGGCGCACTACGCATGGGGTTCATACTGGAGCTGGGACCCGAAGGAAACCTGGTCTTTGATCACCTGGCTGATTTATGCAACCATGCTGCATTCACGATTTGTCCGGGGCCGGCAGGGGAAAAGAATGGCAATCCTTGCCATCATCGGCTTTGCCGCCGTGCTGTTCACCTATCTCGGGGTTAATTACCTCCCCGGTCTCCACAGTTACCTGCAGTCATAAAGGACATCCCGCATGCGGCAAGGCGACGGTTATGGCGATCACCACCCCCGCTATTGACATATAGGCGCATTTCCCATATAAAAAAACGTGCGAAACGTTTTTCTCAAGGGATGATTGCATGAAATACTGGAGAAAACCCCTGGACCTGGAAAGTATCAAGGCAAGCATGGGAAGGGTGATTATTATTGAGGATCGATGCAAGGGGTGCGGATTCTGCGTCGAATACTGCCCCCGGGATGTCCTCCGTATGTCATCCATGTTCAATGCCAAAGGTTATTACACGCCTGCGGTGATCAATGCATCAAAGTGTGTCAATTGTCATTTCTGCGAAGATTTGTGTCCTGAATTCGCGATCTACTCTATAGAGGAAACAACCGGGACGGAGAGATAAAGGCTCCTTGGGGTTCCTGAATAATTCCGTCTCCCGGCAGGGGGGGATGGGGGAGGGAACGTCATTCTGAAACAATTCATGAGGGAGGGATGTATGGCGAGCAAAGCCGTATTGACGGGAACCTATTTTATGAATGGCGACCATGCCTGCTGCGAGGGGGCTCTGGCGGCAGGTTGCCGGTTTTTCGCAGGATATCCCATCACCCCCGCGACGGAAATCGCAGAGCGCATGTCGCGCAGGCTGCCGGAAATCGGCGGGCTATACATCCAGATGGAGGACGAGATCGCCTCCATGGCGGCCATCCTGGGAGCGAGCTGGGGCGGTGTAAAGGCCATGACCGGCACGTCGGGGCCGGGCTTTTCACTGATGATGGAGAATATCGGTCTCGGCATCTGCACCGAGACGCCCTGCGTGGTCTGTAATGTGCAGCGGGCCGGGCCGAGCACCGGCCTGCCGACGCTGGTCGGCCAGGGGGACATGATGCAGGCCCGCTGGGGTTCGCACGGCCATTATGAGGTTATTGTGCTTGCTCCGTCAAGCCCCCAGGAAATGTTCGACTTCACCATCCGTGCCTTCAACCTGAGCGAGCAATACCGCATCCCCGTCATCATCATGGCCGATGAGGTGATCGGCCACATGAATGAGCGTGTGGTGATTCCCCCGGAAGGGGAGATAGAACTGGTCGAGCGACGCAAACCCCGTGTCCCTCCCGGCGATTATCTGCCCTATCGACCGGATCAGGACGGGGTGGCCCCCATGGCTAACTGCGGGGATGGTTACCGTATTCACATCACGGGACTGACGCACGATGAGCGCGGTTATCCGGGAATGAATGCAGAGACACAGGCACAGATGGTCAATCGCCTGATTCAGAAAATCGTAAAAAACAGAGACAGGATCATCCGGACGGAAAACCTTTATCTGGATGACGCCGAGGTCGTTGTGGCGGCATA
>JBAWYD010000051.1:0-17523 GCA_037143735.1 Deltaproteobacteria bacterium | reverse complement strand
GTCTCGATATCCGCTTCTTTCTTCGTCTCGATCATATAGATCGCATCTTTCGCCTCTGCCACAAAGTCGGGATGATACTGCCGGGAATTGTGTTTCCAGTAAATCCTGAACTGCTTTGCCGCCGGTCTCAGCCATTTTGAAACCTCTCTGTCCTGCTCCAGAATGACCGCAAAATCCTTCTCCGTTTTGGAATCGAACTTGTAAAGGTTGTGGCAGGCCTTCTTGAAGCCGCTGAATACCTTGCTCGGAACCGCATTTGTCGGGGTTATGGTCTCGGTGTAGTGGTGGATGCTGTCTTTTGTATACTTGGATAAATTGTGCTCCTCAATTTTCAAAAAAGGCAACACGTCCGGTTTCTTAAATGCCGGTGCTTTACAGTAGAAGTGTTCCATCATCTGGGAATGAATGTACCGGCCAATCTCCTTTTTGTGGTATTGCACCACATTCATCATCTTGTCGTCCTCAAGGTATGACCTGAATTTCTCCACGGCCTCGCCGGCAAGCTTGTAAAGCAATTCCGTCTGATCGTCATAGCTGATTTCAGAGTAGTTCATAAGCTCGTTGACAATGATATTCTCCGGGATATCGAAGACGATCCTGCCCTTTCCGATGACAATATCGATGCCGTCTTCCTGTTCCCGCAGTTTCTTGACCAAGATTTCTTCCGAGACCGGCTGATAATTGAGATTCTTCGTATCCAGATCAAAATCGTGAAAACCTGATATAACATCATCATGCTGTAGAATCGCGATCCTGGGTATCTCGATAATCTTTTCCGTGAATTCGTCCACTATCTCTTCATAGATCCGTTGCACTTGCCGCACCATCTCCTCCGCAAAAAGATATGGCTGCGGGGCGGCTTCGATTTTCTGTTTGAACTTCTCCACTGCGATCTGTTTGATGTCTTCATTTTTCAATTCGCCGATGTTTTTAACGGCGGTATTTAGTTCAGGCAGGGTTGCGATGATTATCTTTCGGACATCCAGGCTGACCTGGGCTTTTTCTCTTTCGTCGGGTTCGGTGATCTCTTCGATCCGGTTCTGTTCTTCCTCGATCATCCGCTCAATACTGGATACAACTGTGATCACTTCTTTCGGCCGGTTCAATTCCTCCGCATCGATGGTGATGATATTTTCCTTGCGGATGATGGAATCAGGGCTGTTTGCCGCATCGACGATCTCCTGAAATTTGTCATGGGCGACGATAGTGAGCTTGTCCACCTTATCGCTGCCGGTTCTCTTTCCATAGGGCAGGCGGAGGCCCCTGCCGATGGTCTGTTCCCTCAATGTTACGGAAGTGGCCGTTCTCAAGGGGATGATGGTATAGAGATTCGTCACATCCCATCCCTCTTTGAGCATATTCACGTGAATCACGATTTCCATTTTATTCGACGGGAGTTCCAGGGATACGAGTCTCTCGATATTCTCGTCCTTTTCCCCGCCGGTCTGGTTGGAGTGGATTTCCATGACCTTATCGGCGTAATACCCGTCGAAGAATCCTTGCGAAACGATCATCTCCTTCAATTTGCGGGCATGTTCCGTATTCTGGGAGACAACCAGCACAAAAGGTTTTACATGATTTGCCTTTGTGTCCCGTGCGTAGATATCCAGGGCGACCTTCGTGTCTTCATGGAGACGGATGCCGTCTTCCAGCTTGATCCTGTCCAGGTCATCCTGGGTGTAATGCGTCGGATCGAAGTCCTTCCGGGTCGCCACCGCCGGCTCTTTCACAAATCCGTCTCTGATGGCTTTGGCAAGAGAGTATTCATAGACGACGTTCTTGAATTTGATAGCCCCGCCACTGCGCTCTATCTGTGGCGTTGCCGTAAGCTCCAGCCCGATGATCGGGTTCAATTCGTTGATGACCTCCATCCCCCTGTCCGCCCGGTAATGGTGCGACTCGTCCATCAGAACGACGAGGTCATCAAGACTGGTGAGATAGTTGAAGTAGGAGATTCCCAGACATTCCGTCAACCTCTTGATGCGTGGGGATTTGCCGCCCCGTGTCTCCGCGTTAATTTTTCCGATGTTGAAAATATTGACGTGGATTTCGTATTTGAATAATTCCGCCTGCCGGACGTCTTCGTAGTTATCTCCGGTAATGATGCGGGGCCTCCTGTGGACAAACTCGCCGATGCCCTGAAACACATACTTCGGGCTGGTAATGTTGGCAAAATCGTCGATGAGCTTGTTATAGATGGTGAGATTGGGGGCAAGCACGAAGAAATTCCGGATGTTCTTCGCCAGATAAAGGTACGCGATAAAAGCGCCCATCAATCTCGTCTTGCCGACGCCCGTGGCCAGAGCAAAACAAAGCGAAGGAAAGCTTCTCTCGAAATCCGTGCATGTCGGATAAAGGCTTTTAACCTTCTCCAACTCGGCCGCCAGGTCTGTATTATTCTTTTGCAGGGAAAGCGTATCGGCAAGCTCAGCAAGGATTCCCAGGCTTTCCGCCTGGGGAGGCCGGAGACTCAACCGGTTCTTTATGGAGTTGGCGATTCTGTTCATCTATTCGCCCTCCTTGTCAAAAAGTCCCTGTTGATTTTTCAAAGAAGGCTTCGTTGATTTTTTCTCTTTGCTTCTGATTTCGGCAGTAATGTCTGCCAGTGTTTCGGTATCCGCCTGCCACGGCAAATTCGCGATGTTCAAGCTATAGTCATCCTTTCCAAACTCACACCGGCCCAGAAGCATGTTCGGAATTTTCCTGACGGTAATATTTGCGTATCTGTCTTCGCAGGCTTTCTGGAAGGACTTGCAGCAGATAAGGAGGCTTCCATCGGGCTGCATTTCCTCATGGATGCTGTCCAGATACTCGATGGTGATGAAATTGGTGGTGGTAAAGATGTGGTCTTTTTCCGTGGACTTGCCCTGTTTCCAGTAAAAGGTCTCGTCGGGATTGTAGACAAACCCTTCGTGCTTCGCCATGGCGGAGGCAAGCATCGTGGCATTGTATTCCTTGCTGATAATCCAGTTGCCCCTTTTGTCATTTTCGAGCAGCGATGGCGCAAGACGGAAATAACGGAATCCGCCACCGCCTTTCCAGTTGACAGCCTTGCTGACGCCGCCCTGATCCGTTCCGTCAATCACTTTTTTCATGCGTGGGAGGATGTGCGTATGACAGTGTTCTCCCAGTTCCACCATAATCCAGCGACGCCCCATCTTGTGCGCGACCGCGCCGGTTGTGCCAGTTCCCGCAAAGGAGTCCATCACAAAGTTGCCCGGTTTCGTGGCGATAGTCAGAATCTGTTTAAGCAACTTTTCAGGCTTCGGAGTGATGAATACCTCGCCGTCAGCTGCAAAAAGAGTCTTTATCTCGTTTTTTGCCTCAGCGTTCTGACCAGCATCCCTATAGAACCAAATAGTGCCAGGCACAACACCTTGCCGCACCTCATCCTCAAAGGTCTTCTTTCGGGGTGCATTTCCCCCATCCTTTCCCCACCAAACGCGGTTATCAGCATCAAGAGCATTGAAATTCTCTTCTGACACGGTCCAGTACCTGCCCGGTGGCGGTTTGAATTCTTTTCCCGATGGGCTGGTGACTATGTAGGTTCCTTTGCTATAGAAGTTGCGCCCGTGCATCGCGCTGTCTATCCACAGGCCACGAGAATCCTGATCTGGGTTTTTAAAACCCGCATTCTGCTTCTCACCCCGAACAAGCGGATAAAGAGTCACTTTCTCTAAATCTTTGGCGTAGACCAAGATGAAATCATGCATCGCTGAAAAGTGTTTTGCAGAGTTTTTCAGCGTGTAAATCTTCTCCCAGCAAATCGTGGTCATGAAGTTGGCACGGCCGAAAACCTCATCACACAGCACCTTTAAGTAATGGGCTTCGTTATCATCAATGCTAATCCAAATCGACCCGTCATCAGACAACAAAGACCGCAACAACTCCAGCCGGTCTCTCATCAAGGAGAGCCAAATCGAGTGTTCCAGCCCATCGTCATAATGCGTAAACGCTGATCCTGTATTATAGGGTGGATCGATATAGATGCATTTTATCTTCCCCGCAAACTCCTGTTCCAACGCCTTCAAAGCCAGCAGATTGTCGCCGAAGATGAGCCGGTTATCGAAGATGTCCTTGTCAGTCACGCGATGCGCCGCATGATAGGACTTCTCCTGATCCTCCAGCAGAATCCGCGGCTCCAGCCTCGGTCGATTCTCTTTCCCGATCCAGGTGAGTTCGAGTTTTTGTTTAATCACCATCAATAAGATCCTTTAAAACGGGACATCGTCTTCCGGCAGTTCATCAGGTATATCTGGCAGGACTGAAGATGAAGGAGGATTCATGGTAAGCTGCCTTCGAATGCAAAAAAGAATCAGAGCACCCGATAGATGAAGACCCAACTCAGCAAGTTCACGTGAGACAGTCACCAATTGCTGCCCCTGGCCATGACCGGCAAGTGTATTCCTCATGAATGGAACGGATTGAAGCACTCTGGTTTCGAATGGCCTCCGCAGGTTTTGGGGAATGTCATCAAGAATCCCTGCCTTATCCAAGCCCTTTATCAGATCATCTGCTGCACCGCCGTCTTTGCAGAGAATGACTTTCATCACGCTCTCAAATGCTTTACATGCATTGAGAATGGTTCCCTTAAAGTCACCGGAAGAAAAATCGTTACGAGCTTCAACAAATTCCTGCATGGCTCCATGATAACTCTGCTCGCTGAGAAGTTCTTGAATTTGCATTTGTACTCTTTCTTCCATGAACTTCGAATCAATTTTGAAGAAATTGTAATCAAAAAAGCACCATGGGCAGGCTTCCTCATCAAATATCTGATTCAACTCCTTCTGGAAAGTGTTTTGCCTATCGGGGGCACAATCGTCATACCAAAGTTGGATGATATCGAAAACATGGTTGGGATAACACCCGATGATGAATCCTTTGAGATCGGTTTTAACCTTTCCACCTGATTCTCCTCTAACCTCTAATCTGTCAACCCCATATAATTTATATAATTTCGGAATAATTTCGGTAGCGATATCAGAATTATCAATCCAACGGTCATTGGGATCTCGTTGTACCCCTACACTATCGTTATATTCGTACAATAATCGTGAGATACGGTTACGTAGTCTCTTAGACAAACTAAGCGCCAAACTCTTCTCCCGAATGGCCTTTTCGTGGAGTTTTGAAAATGGCTTATGGTAATTTGGGTTCATTAATATCACCTATGTCCTTCTTTACATTCAAGCAGTTTTACAATCACTATCAAACTGTGCCACCTTTAAGAAAAAAAGTATAACGACAGAAAAAGCTTGACATCCTAAAATCAATTCGTCAGAATGGCACTAATCCGGTTATCCGGAGGTGGATGGCGAAGCCATCGGGCCCGTAAGGGCCTTTTTTATTATTGACCTCAAATAAATTTCTTACCAAAGCAGCGCTGACCTTCCTGATCATATTTGTTTTCAAGAATCTTGATGACTTTTTCTCCGAAAGGGAAAATACTTCCTTTGAACAAGCGCTGATCCCTCAGAATTTCATTGCGGCTTGAGTGCGCAATCAAATCACAAAGCTGAAGGCCGGCAATATTGTTTGCTTTTGTTTTTACCTTCAATTGACGGCTTGTCAAGCATGCCTGAAACTGATCAGGAGCAACGAAATCCGTCCCATTTTCCCAAAGCCGCTCGAAAGAATCCTTCAACCGCCTGTCTTCCCTGCCACCACGCGACTCTGCCATAGCATCGCCACAGGCATTATTTCGCTTCAAGAAAAATGCAAATCGTTCCAGCAAGACAGCCAGACAGTAGTGGTAAGGATCGAAACGCCACACAGAATAGGTTTCTTTGTGCCTCTTCTTATCCAGGCATACAGAGATCACTTTATACTGCCAATCTTTCATAAGGCGAAGGAGTTCTTTGTCAAAGGCCTTCCTGGTCGCAGGATCAGCCAACGTTTCAAAGGGATGACGGTTGTTGAACATTTCCTTGCGGTGGAAAATGATGGGTTCATCGGGGTGGGCGTGAAAATATCGATGCTTGATTTCCTCCATTTGGGGGTGAACTACAGAAGCGGCATATCCAAGCTCTATGATCACACCGGTGAGGCTGAGAAATTGATGATTCGGATTTTCTGAGCTTTCCAGGTCGGGATTGCCGACTTCGTCAATATAAATTCGATATTTCATCTTTCTCCCCCATGCAATCTGCCAGCGAAGGCAGAATAATGTCTGTTCAGTCTTCCTCTGGATCAGCTAAGCTTCAATTTTGGCAATCAGTTTCTCCTGCCGGGGATTACAATAGTCGTTCATTATCATTGCCGACGACCTCATATTTTCCTCTTTTGGCGCCATCAGCTTTACTTCACTCGAAACCGGAAATACTTTCCAAGCCTCGATAAATACGAATAGTTTCTGCTTCATAAAGATTATATGTAGTGCCGATCTGTGCAGCTAATTCCTTACGGCTTATTGACGGATTGGCTGTAATAAGCTCCAAAATTTTCTGGGTAGTTTTCTGGGTAGTTTTCTGGGTAGTGCTACCCAAATCTGAGGTTTGTCGAATTTCCTCGCCTTCCTGGATGATGATGTTGATTTTTCGGGGATCAATATCGGTCATTTTAAATGATGCCTCATGGTTGCTTGTTTCATTGTCTTTTCATTCTATTTCGTCTTCCGCATCGGCATATAACCTTGCATGATTTCTATGTTACCCTTGTATTTGTCTTTGTCTTTGACAACCAGTTCAAGTCTTTCCAGTTCCGTAAGGTCCCGTATGAGTGTTGCTGAGGACAGTGTAGCATATTCCTTCGCCAGAATGCCGGAGCTGGTGACAAGATCGTCGGGGGTATGCCATCTGTTCACGGGGAATTGAAGGGCAAGGGTTCGCCGCCGTTTCACAATGGCGCGGGTCTTGCCCGTGGCCTTCTTGCTGTCCAAGACGTCATAGATGAATTTATGCCATGACATTTCCAGGAGATTCGCCTGAACGATATCCAGAACGCCCTTTAAGCCGTCGCGGAACCCGAGAATGGCATACCTGACAAAACCGGACAGGTCTCTTTCCCGGACGCAGAGATCGAGCCGGCGGTAATATTCTTGCCGGGTATCGTTATAATGGTTCGACAGGATGTGCGAGGCCATATCGGGCAAACCTGCCCGCAGGAGGATATAGAATTCGATCAGCCGGGCCGTTCGTCCGTTGCCGTCTCCGAAGGGGTGAATCATGGCGATGTATACATGAGCGACGATCGCCTGGATAACCTGTTCCTGAAACGACTGTTTCCCCTCTTCATAGCGGAAGATTTCCTTCATCCAGTCGCAGAACCGGATCATTAAGGGCACGACGTCCTCACCTGTCGGCGGCCTGTACCCGCCCACGACGACGTTGTGTCCGGACGTCCTAAACTTGCCGGGCATGCTCTGGAAGTGATCCCCCAGGTTCTTTCCCACGAAATGGTTGAATCTCTCAATCAGCTCCGGGGACAAAACAAAGGCCTTGTCTTCCGTGATGACCTCGGTACGGATCTGATTCAAGGCGTCAATGACATTCTTGACCTCTACTTGCAGATATTCCTTGCTCGGAGGAAGGTTTTTCCCTTCGTCAATACGGGCTACTTCCTCTTCGGACAGAGTGTTTCCTTCGATGGCCGTTGTCGCCCTGGCGCCTTTCCTCAAGGATACCGCCAGTAGCTGTTTTCTGTATTCCGGCTTGACCGGGGCCGAGGAAATGGCCTGAATGATGGATTCGCACTGCCCCAGCATGAAAATGGTCTCCTCATCAAGATGCCAGTTCTTCTGAAATAAAATATGCGGATATTCTTGCATAGTATTTGCCCCCTATATGTTCCTTGCATGATAGAGATTTTGCAAATTCCATATAGTATTTGGTAAAGTATTTGTCAAGAAAAAATCAAGTAATTTGAAAACCTTTCAAATTACTTTCCAGCGAATAAAAAACAATTCATTTTTTTCAAGCTTTTGCTGCAAGCGGGCTTCTATGTCTTCGATGAGTTTTTCCTTCCTGATGTCAACTTCGTCTTGGGCCTGATAGAGGTTCATGCGGAGGGTGTTGCGCTTTTTTTCCAACTCCTTGATTTGACGCTGGGCGCTGACCTTTTCTTCAAGGTTGAGAATCTTCTTTGCCTCGGTCTTACGGAATTTGATCTCCTTGTCCAGTTCTTTCAGCTCTATTTCGAGGCTGTTTTTTATGTCATCCGCCCATTTTTCGAGCTTCCCCATTTCCGTATCGAAGAATCCGGCGTTACGCGTTGCGGTTTCCTGCAGAATCCCCATTTCCCGCATCTGCTCGATTTGACTGAGAAGTGCCCTGGATTCATCGTTCATCAAGAGATCAAGTGGCTTTGCCGTAGCAAGCAGTGAAAACAATCTCTGGCATATTTCTTCATCGAGTTCTGTGCCGTCATCGCATAGTCCACAAAACAGAATATGATCCTCTGTTTCAAATGAGCTGATAGTGAGATTGGCAACGGAGAGCCAGCCTGTTTTATTTACGAAAGATTCTAAAATTGTTATCTTCTTCGGGGTTGTCGAATAATGAAAGGTCAATTCCTGCCGGGGTAAGGAGAGGGACCTGCATGTCTCGATAATCCGCTGGGCCAGTGGATGGCCTGCTCTGTAAGTATTGGCGTCTTCAATCTTCTTGCCTATTCTATACGGGCCTGAGTGTATTTTCTCATCAGGGAAAGGATTCTTGCGGAGCATGAAGGAGTGGTCATCCGATGCAAAGTCCGCATAGGGGGTAAGGTAATATCGTGTAAGTTCCCACAACCAGTTTTCATAGCGGGAGAGATATTTCTTGCTCTCCTGAAGATTTACCTTGAGCTTCTCGTGAACCTCTTCGTCGAAATTCTCCAAGAGCCGCTGCCTTGTGATGTTCATGGTTTCATCGATCTCGGTCTCCATTTCCTTTTGGAGGGCATCGAAGGCGCGCTGGATCTCCTCCTCCGTGCGGCAACTCTGGTAAATCTGAGCAATGCGTCGCTCGAAATCCACGCCCGATTCGAGGGTCCCAAGCACCTCATCGCTCGCTCCGAAAACCCCTTCAAAGAGCCTGAATTTTTCCGAGAGGAGCTGATATACCCTCTGATCCGCGGCGTTCTTTTTATTCAGAAAATTTACGACCACGACGTCATGCTTCTGGCCGTACCGGTGGCATCGTCCTATTCTCTGCTCGATCCTCTGGGGGTTCCAGGGAAGATCGTAATTTACCACAAGGGAACAGAACTGAAGGTTGATTCCTTCCGCACCTGCTTCTGTTGCAATGAGGATTTCCGCCTCATCTCTGAAGCAGTCCACAAGCGCAGCCCGCATATCGGCCGTTCTGGAGCCCGTCACCCTGTCGGTTCCTTCATGTTTGGCAAGCCATTTTTTGTAGATTTCTTTTGATTCACGGTCATTGTTGGAACCATTAAACAGAACGACCTTGCCTCTATGCTCTGTGTTATCGAGGATTCTTTTCAGGTATTCCTGAGTTCGTGTTGACTCGGTAAAGATCACCGCCTTTTTGTTGGCGCCTTTCTCCTGCGCCTGGGCAAATCCCCTCTGAAGGGCTGTAAGCAAGACTTCACCTTTTGAATTTTTCTGGATGGATTTGGCCAGCGCATGAAAGTCATGCAAGGAATGAATTTCAGCCCTTATTAATTTCAGATCTTCGGCTGTATATGCAGGCTCTTCCCGGGCGGATTCATCATCTTCTTCGGCCCATTCTTCTTTGACCTCGTCAAAGGTTTCTATGTTACCGGAAATGGCTTCTTCAAGAATAGCGAGCGGCGGGGCATGATGATCTATGATCACTTCCAACCGCTTAGCAAGAGCCTCCAGTGTTACCGAAATTGCATAGGTAGATGAAGCGAGTAACTTCCGGAGGATTAGCGTCATCAACTGCCTTTGACTTGCCGGCAGGGCGTAAAGATTGGGACTTTGAAGGTAGTCGGAAACGAGATTGTATAGTTTTTGCTCGTTTTCTGATGGGTAGAATTCCTGGGTAATCGGTATGCGGTTCGTATATTTTATGTATTCCAAAACCTGTCGTCTCAAAGTCCGCTGGCATATCGGCTTAAGACGCCCTTTGAGATCATCGAAATTATCTTCGCCGGTCAGCCTCGCAAACCGGCTCTTGAAGCTCTTTAAATCCCCGAAAGCATACTCATCAATGACGCTTACAAGGCCGTATAATTCGAGAAGTGTGTTTTGGAGAGGTGTGGCGGTCAGCAAGATCTTTGGTGAAAGCGCAACAGCATCCTTGATGGTATTCGCAATCTTGTTTGTCGGTTTATAGACGTTCCTTAGATGATGGGCTTCATCGATGACGATCAAATCCCAGTTAATCAGCTTGATATATGAATCTTTGCTTCTCGCGAAATGATAGGAGCAAATGACGACTTCATTTTGATTGAAGGGATTGAGATTGCCCTTCTTTATTTCAAGGTTGAAAGATTTTGTCTCCAGGATAAGAGAAGGGAGAAAAAATTTGTCGAGCAGTTCCTGATTCCACTGTTTGCGAAGGCTGGAGGGTACGATGATGAGAAGCTTTCGTTTCCGTTCGGCCCACCTTTGAGAGAGAAGGATGCCTGCCTCAATCGTTTTGCCCAGGCCGACTTCATCCGCAAGGATGGCCCCTTTTGAGAGCGGAGACCGGAAAGCGAACAAGGCCGCTTCCACCTGATGGGGGTTGAGGTCAACCTGGGCATCAGACAGGGACATAGCCAATTTCTCCAAGCTATTTGACGAACACCGCTTCGTGAGTTCGTATGCAAAATACTTCGCATGGCAAGGAGTCAATTGCATTTCATCATTTTCCTGATTGAATAAAAACCATAGCGATCTGAGGGGCCTGGCTTGAGCATAAAAAACCCCCGCTCTCTTTTGAGTAACGGGGTCGTGAGAAATCAGTCCATCTGTCCCTCTTCATTGATGAGTTAAAGGGGTATTACAATATTGTCCTCAATATCCACTTGAAATTTAAGTGAAAATATACCCAAAGATGAAATCCGTCAAGTGATTTTTCGTGATTCTATGGACTGGATGCCGGATCAAGTCCGGCATGAAAGGGGGGAAGAGGTCATTCCCTGATCTGACAATATCTGCAAGATAAAATATGGTTTTTTATGCGCGCCGGTATTTCTCGTCCAAAAGCCGGTTGATGCCTTCCATGACAATGTCGGTCACCTGCTCGAATTGACGCTTGTATTTTTGCTGCGATTCTTTGGAAAACAGCGTGAATGGTTCCTCAATCTTGAATTCTTTCAGCTGGTTATCCAGAGACAGGGGTTCTCCCACCCGGTAGGTAATCCAGCCGCTTTTTGCAAACGGGAGGCTCCCCGTATAGACGGCGTCGGAGTTATTGCAGCCGACAGGGATGATCTTTTTCCCGGTATGGAGGGCAAGCTGCGCAAGCCCCGTTTTTCCCTCGCCCAGTTTCGTGCCCCGCGTTCCTTCCGGGAAAATAATGAGATTCAGATCCTTTTCATACAGAGCTATCCGGCTCAATTCCGCCACCCGCTCCATGACCATATCGTAGTAGTCGCGCACGAAATCGACGAAATTTTCTCCCATTTCATGAAGCGCATCCGCAGCGGCTTTGGGCCAGGCTTCAACCCCGTCGTACACACCGTCAACAACATCCCTAACTTCCCTGTACACATCACGATCCAGCCGCCGCTTGAATTTTTTCTTGTAAAATTCCTCGATCAGGTAGCCCATGGAGGGGACGGGAATAAGGTTGCACAGGTCAAGCCCCTTGGCCAGCACGGCATTACCATAATACTTGCCCTTCACCCAGACCGTTGTGTAGGGGAAACATTTCATGTGCCACATCTTGTATTGAAACGGCCAGTAGTTGAAGCGATCCGTATGATTCATGGCGAAAATGACGTTTTCATCCAGGGGAATGCGTTCGACGTTCTCAATTCGGATATCCACATCGGCAAAAATGCGGTAATTGGTGTGCAAAATACATGCTGCCACGAATTGCTGTCCCGGGGGTTTGGTCACCAGCCTGATTCTTTTCATGTACTCAAGATCAACCATCATGGGTGCGGATTCCTTAGCCGTTCTTTATATTTTTTAGAAAAATGGACGCTGTCCCTATTTATTTTGTAAGGAGGCTTCTGACCCGATCGAGCTCCTGGGGGGTGTCAACTTCCACGGAGTCATACAATGTCTCAACAACCTTGATTCGATAGCCATGCTCCAGGGCCCTCAGTTGCTCGAGGGCTTCCAGTTTTTCAAGAATCCCCGCGGGCAGCCGGGTGAAGGTATGGAGAAATTCCTTCCTGTAGGCATAGATGCCGTGATGTTTATAGTAGGAAACTTTCTGGCCTTTATCGCGAACGAACGGAATGGTCGCCCGGGAAAAATAGACGGCAAAATGGTTGTGGTCAAAGACGGTCTTTACCGCATTCGGGTGTGTGATTTCCTCGTCTCTCACGATTTTATAAATCAGTGTGGACATGGGGACGGTTGGGTCCTCAATGAGCGGCCTTACAACCTCCTCGATCTGGGCGGGTTCAAAAAGCGGCTGATCTCCCTGAATATTCACGACAATATCCGAATCCTCAAGGTCGAGTACGGAAACGGCCTCGGCGATCCGGTCCGTTCCGGACAGATGCTCCGTGGATGTCATGACGGCATGGCCGCCGAATTTCTCGACAGCGGCAAAGATCCGCTCGTCATCCGTAGCCACTGCTGCGTATGAGACGATCTTAGCCTTCAATACACGTTCATAGACATGCTGGATCATGGGCTTGCCGCACAGATCCGCGAGGGGCTTTCCGGGAAAGCGCGAGGATTCATAGCGGGAGGGTATGATGCAGACGACTTTCATAAACAGGGGTCGGGATTCTGCAAGTGGTTCGCAACGTAATCGCGGACCGCTTCTTCCAGAGGCCGAAATGCGGCAGGACACCCCACCGACCGGAGCTTGTCCATTTTCGCCTCCGTAAAATACTGGTACTGATCCCGGATTTCTATCGGCATGTCAAAGTATTCTATCCGGGGTTCCATGTTCATGGCGGAAAAGACGGCGCGGATCAGGTCGTTCCATGTCCGGGACCGGGCGGTGCCCAGATTGAAGATGCCATTGGCCTCCGGGTGTTCCAGGAGCCACCACAGGACGTCAACGCAATCCTTGATGTAAACAAAATCGCGCCTCTGCTCGCCGTCCCCATATTCCGGTTTGTATGATTTGAAGAGGCGCACCGTGCCCGTTTCTCTGATCTGGTGGAACGCCTTGAAAATGACGCTCGTCATGTCGCCCTTGTGGTACTCGTTGGGCCCGAAGACATTGAAAAATTTGATTCCGGCGCACTGCGTCTCCGCCTGTTGACGGAGCACCCAGAGATCGAAGAGCTGCTTCGAATAGCCGTACATATTGATCGGGCGGAGTGTCTCCGTTACAGCGTCTTCATCGGAAAATCCCTGCGAACCATCCCCGTAGGTGGCGGCAGAGCTGGCGTAGATAAAACGCACCTGTTTTGAAAGGGCCCATTCGGCAAGCCGGCAGGTATAATGATAGTTGTTGTCCATCAGGTATTCGGCGTTTCGCTCCGTCGTGGAAGAACAGGCCCCCATGTGGATGATGGCGCGTATCTCCATGGAATCCTGGGGAGAATGGATCATTCTCAGAAAAACATCCTTGTGGATGTAATCCATGTACCGGCGGTTCACCAGGTTTTTCCACTTTTCCGTCTCGCCGAGTTCATCCACAATCAGAATATCATCGATGCCTTCGCTGTTGAGCTTCCAGACAAAGGCGCTCCCGATAAATCCGGCCCCGCCGGTGACGATGATCATATCATTTTCTCCCTAAAGACTCTTTGCCGCTTTTTCAATGCCCTGCTTGATTTTCGACAACTTTTCCTCAGGCATCCATACCGATATACCCATGACCAGGGTCCTGCCCAGGATGTCTTCCGCCTGCGGGATGGTTGATCTGTCGTAATTCACCTTGCCCCTGTAGGATGGATCCATAAAGGGATATTTTTTTGAGTTCGCCGTTGATCGCGCCAGAAAATGCTCCCAGTTGGGAAGATAGTGCCATGAATTCTTCTTGAAACAGACCGTGTCAACCCCCTCCGCGCTCAGGGCTTTCTGAAATTTTTCAGCCATGCCCTCCTCCGGCAGATTGAAGCCTAAAAATGTGGCCGTATCCCCGTCGGGATCCGGAATGTTTCTGAAACCCACACCGGGCACGTTGCTGAGGGCTTCCTTGATTGTTGCCTTATTCTTTCTCTGTTCCGCAATGATGGTGGGAAGTTTCCTCAACTGAGCCAATCCCAGCGCGCCCTGGATCTCATTCATCCGATAATTGAAGCCGAGGATGGTCCTTCCCTCCATAGCCCGGCTCACATCCGGGTTATGGTCGTGCCCGTGATCGTGATACCAGTCGGCACGGAGGTATAAGTCTTTGTCGTCCGTGAGGATCATTCCCCCTTCGCCGGTGGTGACGGTTTTGTAATAATCAAAGCTGAAAATGCCCATATTGCCGAATGTGCCGAGCATCTTTCCCCGGTAGCTTCCCCCGCAGCCCTGGGCATTGTCTTCAAGAACCAGGATGTTATGTTTTTCCGCAACCGCAACGATTTTATCAATGCGCGCCGGCGCCCCGCACATATGAACAGGAATGACGGCCTTCGTGCAGGGCGTGATCCTCTTTTCCATATCATCGGGGTCCAGGTTCAGGCTGTCGTCAATGTCCGCCATGACGGGAATGGCGCCGACTTCGAGCACCGCTTCATACGTTGCCAGGAAGGTAAAGGCGGGAACAATGACCTCATCCCCCGGTCCCACGTCCATGGCCGTCAGTGCCACCTTGAGGGCGGACGACCCGGATGTCACCCCCAGGGCATATTGCGCCCCGCAGTATTTTGTAAAAGCTTCTTCGAATTCTCTTACTTTGAAGACACCCTTTCTTTCCTTGTCAAACCCGTATCGCATGAGGACGCCCGTCTCCAGCACGTCCATGACTTCCTTGATTTCCTCTTTTCCGATCAGTTCGGCTCCGGCCATTTATTGTCCTCCTTCAGTATGCTTCTCCGTATATCTCTATGGCATCTTCCACTGTCACTTTCCGGGGATTATTTTCCAGAGGCCTCAATACCGTCATGGCCACTTTGGCAAGCTCGGGAAAATCTTCCTCGGGAATATTCAAATCTTCCAGTGTGGTATAAACCCCGCAGTCTTCTATCAGGGATTGCACCGCCTCCACGGCCAGATAAGCCGCTTCACGCAGAGGCAGATCATCGATGACTTCTCCCATGATATCGGCGATGATGGCAAATTTTTCCAGGGCTCCCGGCAGATTGAACGACATGACATGGGGAAGCATGACCGTATTGGCGAGGCCATGGGACACCCCGTATTTTCCTCCCAACGGATAGGAGAGGGAATGTACAGCGCCGACACCGGCATTGGCAAGGCCAAGACCTGCGTAGAGGCTTCCCAGAAGCATGCTTTCTCTCGCTTCAAGATTGGCGCCGTCATGGACGCAGGTTCTCAGGCTGGATGAAATTAACTGGATCGCCTCCAGAGAAAACATCTCGCTCATGGGAGAGGCATTGACGGACGTATACGATTCAATGGCATGACAGAGGGCATCAATGCCCGTTGATGCAGTCGCCACGGGAGGCAGCGTCAGCGTCAGGGTGGGATCCAGAAGCGCCAGATCGGGATAAAGGTAGGGGCTGTTCATGCCCTCCTTTTTCTTGAGATTCTGCCGGACGAAGACGGATGTAAAGGTCACTTCGCTACCGGTACCCGCGGTTGTGGGAACCATGATTTTTGGCAAGCCGGGACCGGGAACCCTGTTCAATCCAAGAAAATCAGCGGCCTTCTTATTGTTGACCGCTAACACCGCCACGGCCTTTGCAATATCCATGGCGCTCCCGCCGCCGATACCCACGACGATATCGCATTTTCCCTTCAGTGCCGCTTTCGCCCCCTCATCGGCTACTTCCAGCCGGGGCTCTGCTTCAACCTGCTGATCGAACAGGGTCATCTTGAACCCTTCTTTACTGAGGATTTCTTTTATCCTGTCCCTGAATCCCGTGCCGGCAAGATTCTTGTCAAGGACAACAAGGGGACGGCTGGCCTTGAGTTCCCGGATGTGATCCGGCAACGTATCAAACGTTCCATTTCCGAATACGATTTTCTTTGCCCCTGTAAAGGCAAACGGTCTGTTCATCATCATACCTCCTTTGAATTGCTGGAGTATTAAGCGTGTGGCCGGGGAAAGTCAAGTATTTTTGTTATTTGCATACCACTCGATCTGTCGGCAGACGCCCCGGAGGATCTTCACCTCTCTGGATAAGAGCTTCGTCCTGGATAAAAGCCGGCGGATATGCATCATCGAGTAATCGGGATTCTGAGGGTTGAGAAACTCGATTTTTGTCAATAACCCCTTCGCCTGATCATACATGCCTTCCAGTTCTGCCGATGTCGCCAGACGGGGGGTGAACGTTTCCGGATGACCTGCCCGGGAGATGAATATCTCATAACAGAGAATCATCACGGCATGAGACAGATTGATGGATTTAAAACGTGACGAGGCGGGAATCGCCACGACCAGATGACAGAAACGCAATTCATCGTTGGACAGGCCCGTATCTTCGGGCCCGAAGAGCAGGGCCACTTCATTTTCCCGGGATATGTCCGGCAGGCGTTCCGCCATCTCCCGGGGAGAAACGACGGGACCTCTCGCATTTCCGCGCCTGGAAGTTGTCCCCACGATGTAATGAAATCCGGCAAGGGCTTCCTCGATGTGATCAAAATGACGGATATTGTCCACGATATCGGCGGTGACATGGGTGGCCATCGTCTTCATCTCTTCTTCATCGAGATGCCGGTTTCCGACGACCATGATTTTCTCGATCCCCATATTCTTTGCGCACCGGGCCACGGAACCCACATTCCCCGGATACTTCGGCCTGTTCAAAACGATGGTGATGTTTTCTGTTTTTGTCATGATAAAATCCGGATGTGACTTTATCACAAAACTCTCTTTTTTGTCACTCTTTCGTGAAACCTTCCCAGCGGATTTTCCGTTTATATGAAAATGCCCCCCTCCCTGTATCCCTCCCCCTCGACGGGGGAGGGAGGGGTGGGGGTGATTTTCATCCTTCGTTGTGCCCACCCCGGGCATGGGGGTTAGTACACATTGCAAGCGGCAGGCGGTTGGAATTTGAAGCGGCGCCTGCTCCCTCAGCCTTAACGGGTTCCTTTCAGGTATGCGAGCCGGGTGGTCTCCGGAAACCGCTCAATTGCATATCTGAGCATGGTTCGCGGCATGCGGCGGTAATGCTGTTTCAGAAAAGTTTCTTCCACCGGCATGTCCCGCTTGCCGATCTCCCGAAGCATCCAACCCACGGCCTTGTGTATCAGATCTTCCGGATCGTTGAGTAAACGCGCGGCAATCATGAGCGTCTCATCGAATCGGCCTTTTTTGATAAAATGGAACGTGGCAATGACGGCAATGCGCCGTTCCCACAGAATGTTTGAATCGGCCAGGCGCATCAGGGGTTCCTTGTCTCTATCGATGAGAAATCCGCCGACGATGTGTTCCGCCG
>JBAWYD010000050.1:0-17561 GCA_037143735.1 Deltaproteobacteria bacterium | reverse complement strand
TTCTTTTTTTCACTCTTCTAAGTAATTCGGCATCATATCGGTCAATATGTGAATACTTCCATTTACAAGGGCCATCTTGAAAAGGCGTTCATGTCAAAGTTATCCCTCTGGCCTTTTTCCAACATATGGTTACCTACAACGGCAATCATGGCACCATTATCCGTACAATATACGGCGGGCGGCATGAAGACATCGATCCCGGCGATTGCGGATGTTTCAACAAACCTTTCTCTCAGGCGGCTGTTTGAGGCTACCCCCCCACATACGACAATACTCGATACGGACGATAATCGTGCCGCTCTGAAGGTTTTATCCACAAGAACGTCAACGATCGCCTCCTGATAGCTTGCAGCTACATCTTGTATTTCATCATCACTAAAAGGTCGTTCTCTTTTTTTTATGCAATGCAACAAAGACGTTTTCAGTCCGCTGAAGCTGAAATCAAGGCTTTCTTTCATTGCTCTGGGAAATTGGATCCAATTTTTATTTCCTTTTTTTGACAGCCGGTCAATAACTACACCGCCCGGGTAACCAATATTCATCAGTTTTGCCGCTTTGTCAAAAGCCTCACCAGCCGCATCATCTCGTGTCTGTCCCAAAATTTTGAAATTTTGGAAACCTCCAACATGGTAAATACTTGTGTGTCCTCCTGAGACTACGAGGGCGATAAAAGGAAAATCCGGATATGTGTCTCCCAAGAAAACGGAGGCAATATGTCCTTCAAGATGATTCACACCAACAATGGGCTTGTCTTTCATAAAAGCGATGGCCTTTGCGACAGATAGACCGACCAGAAGAGAGCCAACCAGTCCCGGTCCTCTGGTTACGGCGATGCCGTTTATATCATCCAATGCAATTTGCGCTTCATTGAGAGTCTGGATGATGACGGGGACAATCACTTCAATGTGCTTTCGAGATGCGATTTCCGGCACAATGCCACCATATTTCCGGTGTAAATCTATCTGCGAGGCAACAACATTCGATAAAATAAACCGCCCATCTTTCACCACTGCTGCTGCCGTTTCATCACAGGATGTTTCTATTCCAAGTACCAACATGAATCAGGCTCCGTAAAGTTTTCTTTTACAAGTAACTTTAAATTATATATAGAAACCTACAATCTTTGCAAACAAAGATTTATTGCAGGTGTAAATAGCCGAACGGAGAAAACCTGAACATGGAAATAACATCAGACTTTCTTGTCTTGGGCAGTGGTATAGCAGGGCTTAGCTTTGCAATTAAAGCGGCGGATCTCGGAACTGTATCCATTGTAACAAAAAAAGAAAAATCCGAATCTAACACAAATTTAGCACAGGGTGGCATTGCCGCTGTTCATGATAAAGGGGACAGATTTGATTATCACATAAATGATACTCTTGTCTGTGGTGCCGGACTCTGCAAGGAAGATGTTGTTAAATTCGTTGTGATAGAAGGTCCTGAAAGGATCAACGAACTTGTTCAATGGGGCGTCGATTTCACAAAAGCTAAAGATGGCAATTCCAGCATATATGACCTGGGACGTGAAGGTGGTCATTCCATGAGAAGGGTCCTCCACGCGAAAGATCTCACGGGAAGTGAAATAGAACGAGCGCTCCATGAAAAAGCAAGTCTTAAAAGAAATATTAAGATATTTGAAAATCATATCGGCATCGATCTCATTTTAGAATCCAATTTACGACCTGAAACAAAAAAGGACCGTGACAAATGCCTCGGCGCTTATATTTTCGATACTCAATGCAATGCAATCCATACATTCAGGGCAAAATTTATAATTTTGTCAACCGGCGGGGCTGGCAAAGTATATCTCATCACAACGAATCCGGATATTGCTACCGGTGACGGGATCGCCATGGCATATAGGGCTGGCGCTAACATCGCCAACATGGAGTTCATTCAGTTTCACCCGACCTGTCTTTATCACCCGGACGCCAAGTCTTTTTTGATCAGTGAGGCAGTCAGGGGAGAAGGGGGTCTCCTTAAACTTAAAAACGGATCTTCATTCATGGAGAAATACCATCCCATGAAAAGCCTCGCACCGAGGGACATCGTCGCCAAGGCGATTGATACGGAACTAAAAAAATCCGGAGACGAATATGTTCTTCTTGATATTACCCATCGAGACAGAGCATTTGTGGTGGGAAGATTTCCTAATATCTACAAAAAATGTCTGGAATTGGGGATGGATATCACGAACGAGCCCATTCCCGTCGTCCCGGCAGCCCATTATCTTTGCGGTGGTATCGCGGTTAATTCCTATGGGGAAACAAATATCGACGGGCTCTTTGCCTGCGGCGAAGTCTCCTGCACAGGCCTACATGGCGCCAATCGACTTGCAAGCAATTCGCTTCTTGAGGCGGTCGTTTTTGCACATCGCTCGTTCATGAAAATAAGCAACATTTTCAGCGAAACAACGGATGACCCGAGACTGATCCCTCCATGGGATCCCAAAGGCGCCACAGAAAGTGACGAATCCATCGTTGTATCCCATAACTGGGATGAAATCAGAAGATGCATGTGGAATTATGTGGGTATTGTCCGTTCAGACAAAAGGCTGGCGCGTGCAGACAGGAGAATAGAACTGATCACACGTGAAATTGACGACTATTATAGAAATTTTATCGTAACACGAGATATTGTTGAACTCAGGAACATCGCAACAGTGGCAAAACTCATTATCCAGTGTGCGAGGATGAGAAAAGAAAGCCGGGGACTTCATTATAATATCGATTATCCGGAAAAAGATGACCTCGCCTGGCTGATGGACACGGTTATCAGAAAGAATCGGCCATGGATCATACCACGATGAGCAGGCTACTCAATTTCACTTTTCTCTTCAAATACCCTGCTGAAAATGAAGTCAATGTGCTTAAGAAAATTCTCATATTTAAATATATGGTCAATATCTTCGGGTGTAAGGTAAAACGATACATCCTTATCAAGTAACAGGCTATCCTTGAATTCGCTGCCCTCACGCCATGCTTTCATGGCATTTTTCTGCACAACAGTATAGGCATCCTCCCGCAACATCCCTTTTTCGATTAACTTCAGTAAAACATTTTGAGAAAATATAATTCCCTTTGTCATTTTCATGTTGTCAAGCATTTTATCTGAATATACAACCAAGGACTCGACCAGCCCGGTAAAGCGATGCAACATGAAGTCGAGGAGGATCGTCGCGTCGGGGGCTATAACTCTTTCTACCGATGAATGGCTTATGTCTCGCTCATGCCATAGGGCCACATCTTCAAGGGCTGCCTGGGCATAAGACCTCATCAGTCTCGCAAGTCCTGAAAGGTTTTCGGCAAGAACGGGGTTTCGCTTATGGGGCATGGCGGATGATCCTTTTTGTCCCGGAGAAAAATATTCTTCAACCTCCCTCACCTCCGTTCTCTGGAGTAATCTTATCTCCTGAGAGAATTTATCTATCGAAGAGGCAATGATGGCCAAGGTACAAAAGAATTCGGCATGCCGATCCCTCTGGATGATTTGTGACGATACGGGCGCCGGCTTCAGACCGAGTTTGTGACAGACGTAAGCCTCTACAGAAGGATCAATGAAAGAGAACGTCCCGACGGCGCCTGAAATCTTGCCATAGCTTATCACCTCTTTTGCACGGATTAGCCGTAAACGGTTTCTTTCCATTTCCTGATACCATAGAGCCAACTTCATACCAAAGGTGATCGGCTCGGCATGAATACCGTGCGAACGCCCTATCATGAACATATCCTTATGTGACCATGCCTTTTGTTTCAGCACTGAAAGTAATATGTTGAGCTCATCAATTAAAATCTCCGCTGCTTCTTTCATGAGCAGGGCAAGGGATGTGTCAAGAATATCGGAAGATGTGAGTCCCATATGGATGAAGCGACTATCCTCACCTACCCTTTCAGCCACTGTTGTCAAAAATGCGATGACATCATGCTTGGTTTTTTTTTCGATCTCTTCTATTCTTGCCACATCAAAACCGGCTCTCTGTTTAATATTTCTGAGAGATTCTTCAGGAATTTTGCCCCTTGCCGACAGAGATTCACAGGCAAGAATTTCTATGTCGAGCCACTTTTTGTATCTGTTTTCAGGGCTCCAGATGGCCGTCATCTTTTCTCTTGAGTATCTTGAGATCAACTCTTTTTTCTCCTCTGTAATGTTATTGAATGATTATTATAAACTAAATCGTGGACATATAAAACAAAATCGTTAAAAAATAAATATAAAAAGCTACCATGAAATAAATATATGCAGTATAATGCAACGTGCTGCATGGATTTGATCTTTTTTTATCGAAGGGTGTCACTGTTTACTAATGATGGAACAAGACGCTACAGAATGGCGTGAAAAAGTCGTTTCGCCTGCCTCGGTGCTTACGAAGATCGAACCGGGAATGAGCATCTTTCTTGGTACCGGGGTATCTGAACCGAGAACTCTTGTCAAGCATTTGATGTCGTCAAATCTGCGGAATCTTACAGATCTTGAGCTGATTCAGATCGTAAGCCTCGGTGATGCCATCGCATTCAGCAATTCATCGACAGCCCAGAAATTCAGGCTCAAGACGTTTTTTGCCGGATGGGCAGCAGGCAAGGCCATTTTTTCGGGTTATGTGGATATGATTCCCTGTCGTTTTTCTCGCATCCCGCGACTGGTTGAATCTGGCGCAATTCGTGTTGATGTGGCGTTCGTTCAGATTTCTCCACCAGACAGGAGGGGATTTGCCAGTCTTGGTGTTTCTGTGGATGTTGCCAAACACGCCATGACCAGGTCATCCATCGTTGTGGGTGAAATCAATGATCAGGTTCCTCGCACCCTTGGTAACACATTTGTCCATGTCAATGACTTCGATTATTTGGTTAACGCAACCGAACCGCTCATTTACTTTCCACGATGGCCTGTTGATGACATCATTGACAAAGTTGCCGCTAATATCGCCTCCGTCGTGGAAGACGGCAGTTGCATCTCGTTCTATTCAGGGTCACTTTTTGAAGCCCTGGGAAGGCACCTCTGCAGAAAACGAGACCTTGGGGTTCACACCTTTTTCTTTACTGATCCTCTTATGGACCTTGTTAGATGCGGCGCCGTAACCAACAAGAAAAAGGGGCATTTTCACGACAAATCCCTGACGGCTTATGCTCAGGGAACGCCTGAACTGATGAAATGGCTGCATCGAAACCCCCTTATTGAATTTCAAGGTATCGATGTCGTATCCGATCATATGCGAATCAGCATGAACGACAAGATGATTGCTATTCTTCCTGCGCGAAAAATTGACCTTGCAGGTGGCATTGCCCTGCCTGTAGGACAGGGGAGTGTTACGCCAGGTCCCGGCCATGCCCAGGAATTCTTTGCCGGAGCGGAACACTCAAAGGGTGGAAGAACCATTTTCGCACTTCCAAGCCGAAATCTTCAGGGACAGGGCAACATTCTGCTTTCCGTAGACGAATATCCCAATCAATTCACAAATCAGGAATCTTTGGACCTTATCATCACCGAGTACGGAATTGCCTCAATGACGGGAAGAACCATCCGCGAGAGGGCTCAGGCTCTTATTGACATTGCCCATCCCGATGATCGTGCCGATCTCTTCCGACAGGCAAAAGCGGCGAATATTTTATATTCCGATCAGATATATTCTGTTGAATCAGGGCACCTGTATCCGGATAAAATAGCGTGCACTCACACATTCAGCGAGGGACTTACTGTACGATTCAGAGCAATAAAACCTTCAGATGAAGAGGAAATGCGCAGATTATTTTACCGGTTTTCCGATAAGTCTGTATACTATCGATACTTTAGCCCTATTAAGGTCATGCCGCACGTAAAAATGCAGGAATACGTGAATGTGGATTACAGGCGCTGCATGTCCATCGTCGGTCTCGTTGATGAATCCGGAATTGAAAAAATTATTGCAGAAGGCCGGTATGCTCGTCTCCAGGATCGTCCTTTCGCCGACACGGCCTTTATTGTGGATGAAAAATTTCAAGGTCGAGGGATTGCATCCTTTCTTCTTGATATGCTTATTTCTTTCGCACAAGAACAGGGAATAAAAGGTTTTACAGCCGACGTTCTTGCCGATAACAAATCTATGATAAGAATATATGAAAAATCTCGATATCCCATTCAGGCCGTCGTGGAATTCGGAGTATATCACCTGACAATCCCCTTTTCCGAACGAAGCGAAATGCCGTCAGATTTAATCACTCAAAGAAAAACTTGACAGAGTATTTCATTCATAAGAAATACTTATCCGAGATGATGTATTTTAAAAATCCTCTTCGATAAGGATATTGTTTTGTAAAGGAAGGATATATGTTTCTTTTTAAAAAAATATTTGCCCCTCTTTTTTTGCCCCTGTCAGTCATTATAGCACTGCTGGTTGCCGGCTTATTTCTCGTCTGGTTCACCAGAAAACAAAAAACCGGCAAAATTGTGATAACCGTGGGCGTCATGTTGCTCATCGTGTTCAGTTACGGATTCACTTCGGACCGTTTATTGAAACCGCTGGAACGGCGATTCCCTCCCCTTATGATCGATTCCCGCCCTGTCGTCTCCGGTGAGGTTTCATCTGTCAAATGGATCGTCCTTCTTGGCGGTGGTCATACCTACGACCGGGATCTCCCTGTGACGAGCCATATTTCCGGGGATTCTCTTGCAAGGCTTACAGAAACCATCCGGATATATAAAAGAATACCGGGAAGCAAAATACTCCTTTCAGGTGGCGCCGTTTTCGACCCTTACCCGGAGGCCAAGGTCCTTTCGAGCGTTGCTCAAATGCTGAATGTTCCATCAGAAGATATTGTTCTGGATAATGATTCCCGGGACACGGAAGAACAGTCCCTGCGGATTCGTACGATTGTCGGAAGGGATCCATTCGTCCTTGTCACGTCTGCTTATCATATGCCCAGGGCTGTAGCGATTTTTAAAAAACAGAATATGGCGCCTATTCCGGCGCCTACCAATCACATGGTAAGAAAAAGAGAAAACGTTTATCCGTCGGATTTTTATCCCTCTTCCATGGGATTACGAAAGACAGAAATAGCAGTTCACGAATATCTGGGTCTCATCTGGTCTAAAATTAGAAACAAGATATAACATAATGCTAAACAATGAATATTGATGAAACTCAATTTACATGTTAAGGAACTTCTTCCAAGGAGGAAAACTTATGAAAAATGTTCTTAGGTTCTTTATCATATTTATTCTGCTGACATTTGCCTCCGGATCACTCTGGGCAGCTAAGGAAAAAAATATGATTGCTGTACTTCCCTTTGCCGTCCATAGCGGTGAAAATATCGATTATGTCAGGCAGGGGATATGGGACATGCTATCATCACGTATTTCTGTTGCAGACAAGATTGAAGTTCTCAGCAAGGATATGACGCTTAATTTCCTTAAAGAAACGGGTGGTAAAGATTTGACGCTGGCCGATGTTTATGGTCTCGGTAAAAAAATGAAAGTTGATTATGTTATATGGGGAAGTATTACCAAAATCGGGAACAGTTTGAGCATTGATGGGAAGCTCGTTGACATTGCCGCGTATAAGTCAACGGTAAGTATCTTTGCCCAAAGTCAAGGTATGGATGATGTCATTCCCAAGATAAACGATTTTGCCCAGCGGATCGATCAGCACATTCTGGGAATTGCTCCTACCTCCTCTGCCGTTTCTTCTCCCGTATCTCCACAAGCTCCTTCTCCTCAGGAGAAATCCACAATGGCCTCTCGTGAATCCGATGTTATTTCCGGCATGAGAAAAAGTAAACAGGGGACGCTGACATCCTTTATCAATCCGGATTTTATTAACACAACAGAACCTATTATAAGAAAAAATTTCTGGATGAGCCAGAAGACCCCGACGGAATTTAAAGGCATGGATATCGGAGATGTGAATGGCGACGGGATGAACGAGGTGGTAATCATCGATAGCCGTAACGTCATGATATATCAGAAAAAAGATAAAGACCTTTTCCTGGTGCAGAAAATACCGGGACAATCTTACGACAACTACCTTTCTGTGGATGTGGCCGATATCAATCAAAATGGAACGAAAGAAATCATCGTTACAAACTTAACGGGAACCACACTCGAATCTTTCATTCTGGAATTTAGGGATGGAAAATTTGTTCCCATTGCATCAAAACTGCCCTGGTTTTTAAGGGTCATTGAAACATCATCGGGTCAAAAACTGTTGGGACAGCTTCGTGGATTTGACAAACCCTTCGATACGCCCATTTTTGAAATTGTTTGGGAGGACCGTAAGTACACGAAAGGAAAAAGGATGAAGATCCCCGAGGGACTTTCAGTTTATGGCCTTACCTTAGACACCCTCGGGATCGGAACATCTGAAAAGATTCTTGCCATTGATGAGGATGACTATCTATTCATATACGAGCAGACTGACAAGCCTCTTGCAAAACTTCAGACTTTCGGTGGCAACAAGGAGCGAATTTGGAAGAGTGATGACGTATTTGGCGGAAGTAACAATGTCATCGATACGGCAATGCAAACGGGTCCCGATCGCCCGGACAAGAATACATACATTAACCTCCGGATACTGACTTATGATTTTAAGAATGACGGCAAGAAAGAGATCATTATTGTAAAGAACTTGTCTTCAGTAGGAAGAGTATTCAGAAATGTAAAGGCTTTTTCATCGAGTGAAGTGTACAACCTCGAATGGGATGGCCTCGGACTGCTGGAAAACTGGAAGACCAAAAAAATCAACGGATATGTAGCCGATTATCAATTCAAGGACATTGACAACGACGGCCAGAAGGAAATTGTTCTGGCCCTCGTTCTTGCATCAGGACAATTCGTAACAAATTCGAGTGTCATTGTCGTTTACAAAATGAATCCTCAATAGGGGGGTTGACATTCATTTATTTTTGTTATACCAACGCACACCACGTCACAATCCTGGCGGTGTAGCTCAGATGGTTAGAGCATACGGCTCATATCCGTAGTGTCCGGGGTTCAATTCCCTGCACCGCCACCATTTAAGCTTTGTAAAAAGCCTGGTTATAAAGCCAGGCTTTTTGTATATTATGAGGTTATTATGGAGGGTCAATTCATTCCAAGGCCTTGGGCCAGAAATCCCCATATCCAGACCGTTTTAGGAAGCGCGAAGTTGCGATTAACCGGCATTAATCAGTTTATTAACACGTCAAAAGAAATGGTCATAAACGGGGCATCCGGCACGCGTCTCCTCGGTTATTATTCCAAGCAAACCATCATGCAAGGCAGGGGATTGGTCACATTGATACATGGCTGGGAAGGAAGTTCCGATTCAACATACATTCTATCAACAAGTAGATATCTTTATGAAAAAGGTTACGACATATTTCGTCTTAATCTTCGCGACCACGGAAACAGTCACCATCTCAACGAAGGTCTTTTTCACGGCGCCCTGACAGAGGAAACCTTTCAAGCGGTACACAGCATCGCGAGCCTGTCGCATGGAGCGCCATATTATATCATCGGTTTTTCTCTGGGTGGAAATTTTGCGCTGCGAATTGCCTTAGAACACTCCAGATCAGAAATTCCACGACTCAGACATGTTTTCTGCGTCAGCCCTGCCCTTGATCCCTACAAGGCAACGGTATCTATCGACACGAGTCTTCCCATCTACCGTCATTACTTTCTGAATAAATGGAAACGGTCTCTTAAAAAAAAGCAGTCTCTCTTTCCTCATAGATATGATTTTCATGATATTTTAAAAGAAAAGACCTGCATAGCCCTTACGGAAGCCATGATGCCGTATTACCCGGATTTCGATGACTATCGTGAGTATTTCAAGCGTTATACCCTACTGGGTGATTCATTTGCCAACCTTGCTGTACCCGTCACTGTCATTGCTTCAAAAGACGATCCGATTGTGCCTGTCTCTGATTATTGTGACCTTAAAAAAAACCGATACTTTCAACTTCTCATGCAGAACCACGGAGGTCATTGCGGATTTTTAAATTTTTTACCCTTTGAGTGCTGGTACGAAAGGAAGATTGACCATATCCTCACGCAGGAGACATCATTGAATGACTCTGCCGGATCATAAAATTCTTCTAAACAGAGCTGATTTGATACCGTTTATTGTGGAGAAGCTCGGCACTCTTCCCATAGATTATTCTGAAAAAATGACTTTAGTGAGAAAAAGTAAAAAATTAAAAATATCAGGCGCTGCTGCCGGAGTTCTGCTTCTCTTGCACATGAAAAAAAGTCCGGCCATAAGTAACGAACAAAATGAGGAATTTACATTACTCCTTATAAAACGCTCATCTAAAGTTTCTCAACCGGGTGATCTCAGTTGTCCCGGCGGTATGCTTAACCGCATTATTGATCCTCTGCTCCGGCCGATCATTACAGGAAGGATATTTCCCGTATTGAAAGGCAGATCGCGAGATTTCGCTCAACGGAGAGATCAAGACACGTTCAGACTGTTGACGCTCTTTCTCACCAACGCCATAAGAGAAACCTGGGAGGAAATGAACCTATGCCCATGTAAAATTCGGTGCCTCGGACCTCTTCCCACATATTCGCTTCACCTCTTTAAAAGAACAATTTTCCCTCTTGTCGGTTTTGTAGATGAGGAATGGACATTTCATCCAAATACTGAAGTGGAAAGGCTTGTAGAAATTCCTCTCAACACTTTTTTTCAAGAAGATAATTACGGATATTATGAGATAGAACTTTCAGGCTCCCTCTCTCATAACTCACAGACTTTCCAAAAATTTCCCTGTTTGATTTACCGTGATAACCATGACCGTGAAGATATTCTATGGGGAGCGACATTTTTTATTATCATGAACTTTCTGAAGATTGTTTTCGATTTCGAAATTCCTGAACTGCACGCAAAAAGAGTGGTGAAAAAAACCCTTTATCCAGATTATATGACAGGTCGGCATGAATAAAAAACAACATGAACAATTCTTTTATTGACAAGATATTATCATCTATATACTTTTATCAGCACAAAAGCACCGTCACCAGGCAAGAGATCTTCAATTGAAGATTTTATTGAAGTGCGTGTCCGGAGTATGCGTGTTTTTCAATTTATTCGAGGCATTTTATCTTTAAAAAATACAATATGCGATGCATGATATTGAACCCATGATTACGAAAAGAGCAATGGACATCCCTCCCTTTATTGTCATGGACGTCCTTGAAAAAGCCCAGGAGATGCAGAAGAATGGTGAAGACATTGTTCATCTGGAAATCGGAGAACCGGATTTTGATACACCGGACTGTATAAAGGAGGCTTGCGAAAGGGCGATCAGAGACGGTAAGACCCACTACACACACAGTCTCGGCCTTATCGAACTGAGAGAAGCCATCTGTGATCACTATTACAATAAATATCATGTTACCCTTTCTCCCGAACAGATTATTGTAACATCCGGCACCTCTCCCGCCATGCTGATCCTTTTTTCTACAATCCTCAACAAAGGCGATGAGATTATCATTTCCAATCCACATTACGCCTGCTATCCGAATTTCATCAAATTTTTTGACGGCTCACCCATTTCAGTGAACGTTTACGAGGAGGACGGGTTCCAGTATACACCTGATGCAATCATGGAAAGGGTTACGCCCTGTACAAAAGCCATTATGATCAATTCCCCGTCGAATCCGACAGGGAATCTCCTCAGTGCTGAAAGGATGTCAAAAATTGCATCGTTCGGTATACCGATTATATCAGATGAAATCTACCATGGTCTGGTATATGAAGATGTGGAACACAGCATTCTCGAGTTCACCGACAACGCTTTTGTGTTCAATGGTTTTTCCAAAACGTATGCAATGACGGGCTGGCGGCTTGGGTACTTGATAGCCCCGAAGTCTTTTATCAGATCCATGCAGAAGATACAGCAGAATCTTTTCATATCCGCCAATTCATTTGTTCAGTGGGGTGGGGTCGCTGCCCTTCGAGATGCGGGGAACGATGTGATACGAATGAGGGATACTTACAATCAAAGACGAAAATTCATGATCAAGCGACTGCGTGAAATAGGTATCGGCATTGCTGTTGAGCCCACAGGCGCTTTCTATATTCTTGGAAATGTAAAATCTATCTCTCGTGATTCTTATAAAATGGCCTTTGATATTCTCGAGAAAGCGTGCGTTGCCGTCAGTCCCGGCATTGATTTCGGGACAAACTGTGAAGGTTATCTCCGATTTTCCTACGCAAATTCCATAGAAAACATTAAGGAAGGTCTTAACAGACTTGAGCAATATCTGAAGGAATTTTACGGAATGTGAACGATTCAAGATTGTCCCTGAGCGCCGCGGTTTTCGATTTTGATGGGACGCTGGCAAAATTAAATATCGATTTTCATCTGATGCGGAAGTCTGTTGTTGAACTTATTTACAGTTATGACATTTCACCGCATGTCCTGGAAAATCTGTTCGCACTGGAGATGATTGAGGCAGGAAGAAACCTGATTTCACAAAAAAACCCGAAGCGAGTATCTGCCTACGTCCGGCAGGTGAATGAACTCATTGAAAGCATTGAAGTGGAAGCGGCAAAAAGCGGTATGCTTTTTTCTGGTACAAGAGAAATGCTGCAGGAACTAAAAAAACGTAAAATTAAAACAGGCGTTGTAACCAGGAACTGTCGATCGGCAATCAGCCTGGTGTTTCCCGATATCTCAGACTATTTCGAAGTGGTTGTGACGCGGGAACAAACTCCCCTTGTTAAACCTCATCCGGAACATTTACGGTTAGCCCTGAAGAAACTGCATGTTTTACCTGTGTCATCTGCAATGATAGGCGATCATCCCATGGATATATCAATTGGGCGGAATGTAGGTACACTCACGATAGGCGTCCTGACGGGGTCATCCAGTTTGAATGATCTCGTTCATGCGGGAGCAGATCTCATTCTGCAAAAAGCATCGGATTTACTTGACGTCATTGCGTAAAGCTGCTTGCAAATATTCACCACTTAAATAATTCTTAACAAATCGAATCCATCTCATCATTCTTTTCTTGACAGAAAAATCACTTAATGGTTAATTTTATAAATTAAGTGGAACATATAGCTCTTTTTGACGATTCCCTTAATCATATAAAAATTAGAGACGACTCGAGTCTGGAGAATTAGCATGACTTACCTTGATGAATGGAAAAATAAATATCCTGAAAAGTTTGCCCAAGAGGATGCAATATTCAGCCATATTCGTCGTGGTCATCACATTTTCGTCACATCTGGCTGCGGTGAGCCACAATATCTCATAGGCGCCATGACCAAATATGTTGAATCCCATCCCAAGGCATTTTTTGATACGGAAATCATACAAATCTACTCGCTTGGTATAGCCCCTTACACAGATGCAAAGTTCAAAAGCAATTTTCGTCATAATTCCTTCTTCATCGGCAACAATACGAGAGATCCTGTGAATAAGGGTGCGGCAGATTATACGCCTATCTCCCTTTCTGATATTCCAGCGCTGATCAACAGCGGCATCGTGCCTATAGACATTGCCCTTATTCAGACCAGTCTGCCCGATGAGCATGGTTTTTTAAGTCTCGGTGTGAGTGTGGATATGGTCAAGGCAGCAACAGATAAGGCCTCATTGGTGATTGCCCAGGTCAATTCCAACATGCCCCGTGTTCATGGAGATGGCTTTATTCACATTAAAGAAGTGAATTTTATTATACCTCATGAAGCCCCTCTCCTGGAAATCAAGAGGGCTTTCTCTGAAGAAACTACACTATCGCTACAGCGGATAGGAAATTATGTCTCACGTCTTGTTCAGGATGGGGATACACTGCAGGTCGGATATGGGAGCATCCCCAATGCCATTATGGCCCATCTTTATAACAAAAAGAATTTAGGTGTTCATACAGAACTTTTAACCGAGGGTCTTGTAAATTTAATTAAATCTGATGTCATAGACAACTCAAGAAAAACCTTAAACCGCGGGAAAACAGTTGCTACTTTCTGCATGGCCAAAAGGGAAACCTACCAATATATTCATGACAACCCCTCCATTGTTTTCAGAACCGTTGATTATACCAACAACCCTATGGTTATCGCCCGTAATGACAATATGGTTGCCATAAACAGTGCCCTTGAGATCGACCTTTCTGGACAAGCGACTTCTGAATCCATAGGCAGCCTGTTTTACAGTGGGATCGGCGGTTTTCAAGATTTTATGAGAGGATCACTCCTTGCGAGGAACGGCAAAACGATCCTGGCGATGAAATCAACGGCGGCAAATGAAACCGTGTCCAGAATCGTACCAACCTTGAATGTATCAGCGGGCATTACCCTGAACCGTGCGGATGTTCGTTATGTCGTAACGGAATACGGAATCGCATATCTCCATGGGAAAAACATTCGCGAGCGAGCCATGGCCTTAATATCGATCGCCCATCCGAAATTTCGGCCTTGGCTTATCGAAGAAGCAAAGAAGCGCGGGCAGATTTACCATGATCAGGCATACATACCAGGCGAGAGGGGTAGATACCCGGAAGATCTGGAAGCATACAGATCCACAAAAACGGGATTCCAGCTCTTTTTAAGACCTGTTAAAATTACGGATGAACCCTTATTGAAGGATTTCTTCTACTCCCTGTCAGACAGAAGTCTTCATCGCAGATTTCTCTCGTGGCGGACAGACATACCCCACGAGCGTTTACAAGATTTTGTCATCATCGACTACACGAAGGAAGTTTCCATCCTTGCGATTATCGGAGATCAGGAAAATGAAATCATTGTGGGGTTGAGCCAGTATGGGGTTGACGAAGCCACACACACGGCGGAAGTTGCCCTTGCTGTAAGGGATGATTATCAAAACAGGGGTATCGGGACAGAATTATTGTCCTATTTAACTTATCTTGCCAAGAGGGACGGTTTTCTTGGGTTTACAGCTGAAGTTCTGGTGGAAAATAGACCCATGCTTCAGGTCTTTGAACAGGGCGGATTTGACATCACAAGGCAGACTGAAGCAGGCGTTTATCATTTGAGAATGGCCTTTCAAGCACCGGAAGGCAGACGAATACTCTAAATATTTTCGGACAAGAAAAAGGGGTCATTGATATGGAGAAGCTCGTCATCACATCTATGCGTCAAAATGCAGGCAAAACAAGCATGATTATTGGTCTCGCAAAAGCCCTGAATAAGAGATTAAATTACATCAAGCCATTTGGCGACAATATTCTCTACCGCAAGAAACGTCTCTGGGATTATGACGCCGCACTGATTGCCAGTATATTGAATCTTGAAGAAGCTCCTGAAGACATGAGCATCGGATTTAACCATTCGAGGCTCCTTTACATACTTGACAGAGAATCAACGAATGTAAAAGTCAATGAGTTGCTCTCATGTGTCAGTCGGGATGTTGATATGGTATTTATTGAGAGCGGAAAGGATATATCTTACGGCGTTTCCGTTTATTTGGACGCCATATCTCTGGCTTCTTTTCTGGATGCCAAACTGCTCGTTGTGATAAGTGGTAACGAAGAAACCGTTCTTGACGACATCATGTTCCTGACGAATCATATCAATATCGGGGAAGCAACTTTCAAGGGAGTTATACTAAATAAGATACCTAATGCCGCGGATTTCGTTGATATTCATCTCCCTAAAATAAAGCTGGCGGGAGTCAATATTCTTGGTGTCATTCCTTATTATGATGAATTGACGAGATTTTCGGTAAATTATCTGGCCGATCGTTTATTTGCAAAAGTGATCACTTGTGAATCCCATCTTAATCGCGTCATAAATAAAATTCTAATCGGATCCATGTCCGTCAGCGCCGCCAAGGCAAATCCCTTATTCTATCAGGAAAACAAAGTGATCATCACCAGCGGAGATCGTAGCGATATGATCAATGCCGCCATGGAAAACAATACAACAGCCATTATACTTACGAATAACATCCTGCCACCCCAGGATATTATTTCGAAGGCGACAGATCTTGGAATTCCCCTTCTTCTTGTCACTGCTGATACGTATTCCATTGCAAAACAGATTGACTCAATGGAACCCCTGCTGACCAAGGATGATGCAAGCAAAATCACTCTTATCGAACAGATAATACGCAGACACGTTAATCTCAATGAATTCCTGTAAGAATCACTATAATACGCCATGTTAAATATCGAAATATTCAGAGAATATGATGTCAGGGGCGTGGTTGATAAGGATTTGACCCCTGACATTGTCTACGACCTCGGAAGATCCATCGGAACCTATGCTGTCCCCCGCGGCATAAAAACCATGACCATCGGCATGGACTGCAGACTGAGTTCAAATGCGTATTGCGATTCTATCATGCAAGGGTTGAATGCTACAGGAATTAATATCATTAACGTTGGTCTATGTGCCACACCCATGCTTTATTTCTCCATACGCTTTTTTCATGCAGATGGGGGAGTAATGATCACCGGAAGTCATAACCCACCAGAATTCAACGGCTTTAAGATATGTATCGGATCGGATACAATCCATGGACAGGATATCCAGGATCTGAGAAAGATAATGGAAAACGGTAGATATCTTTCCGGAAAGGGTACTTCACGCCATGAAGATATTTCAAAACCATACGAAGAATATTTGTTTAACAATGTTTCTATAAAAAAAGGATTGCGCATCGTCCTGGATGCCGGAAACGGCGTAGGAGGGATATTTGCCCTACCACTGTTAAAAAGATTCGGATGTACCGTAACAGATCTATATTGTGACCCCGACGGCCGGTTTCCCAACCACTTCCCGGATCCGACAGTTCCGGAAAATCTGACGGATCTGATCTCTCTCGTTAAAGAAAATTCTGCTGATGTCGGAATTGCTTACGACGGCGATGCAGATAGAATCGGCGTCGTCACGGATCGGGGACATGTTCTATGGGGCGACGAACTTCTCATGCTGTTTTCACGATATATTCTGAAAGATTATCCCGGCGCTACAATCATCGGAGAAGTAAAATGCTCTCAGAATCTATTTGATGATATTGAAAAAAACGGCGGCAAAGCCATTATGTGGAAGGCTGGCCATTCTTTGATAAAAAGTAAAATGAAAGAGGAAAATGCTCTTCTGGCCGGAGAAATGAGCGGTCATATGTTTTTTGCCGACAGATACTTCGGCTATGACGATGCCATTTACGCCTCTGCCAGACTTCTTGAAATTCTATCCACCTCGGACATGACAATTACCGAACTTCTTCATGATGTAACGCCCTCTTTCACAACACCTGAGATCAGAATAGCCTGTCCCGACCGTATAAAATTTCAGGTTGTCAATGATGTTAAGAAATATTTCAGAAATATCTACGACATCATCGATATCGACGGCGTTCGTATCCCCTTCGGCGATGGGTGGGGGCTTATCCGATCGTCCAATACGCAACCTGTTCTTGTGCTGCGTTTTGAGGCTTCTACGGAAGAAAGGCTTCAATACATAAAAAACATGGTTGAAGCGGTCATGAACGACATCATGAAAAAGTATCTTCCATCACCAACATAACCCCTTGCGGGCCTTCCATACGTTCCGAATAAAGTCCTCCCGATTGAAATTGAGGTTTGACGGGGGCGGCTCTACCATGAAAAGGGTGTGAAGTTTTTTGTCGAATTAATAAACG
>JBAWYD010000049.1:0-17938 GCA_037143735.1 Deltaproteobacteria bacterium | reverse complement strand
GTAGGATTACCCACTTGAAATGAAAAGGAACCAATAGAATGTCGCATTCAAAAGAATTCCTGAAGCAAACGGCCGTGATTGCGGAAATGATCGATTATGCCTGTATGGACAGGATAGCAATGGCCCTGGCTGAACTAAGAGAGCGCGCGGGAAGACTTTTTCTGATCGGTGTTGGCGGCAGCGCTGCCAATTGCAGTCATGCAGTCAACGATTTCAGAAAGTTAGCCGGCATAGAAACCTACACACCTGTAGATAATGTAGCCGAGTTAACCGCGCGCACAAATGATGAAGGCTGGATCACGGTATTCGAAGCATGGCTTGTTACAAGCCATGCCAATGAAAAAGATGCAATTATGGTCTTTTCCGTAGGTGGCGGTGATGCGGAGAGAAATGTAAGCGCAAATATCGTCCGTGCGTTAGATGTAGCCCGACAAAGAAAAATGAAAATATTCGGTATTGTCGGACGTGATGGTGGCTATACCAAGAAAGTGGGAGATGAGGTAATCGTAATACCGACGATTGACGCAAACAGAATTACACCACACACCGAAGCATTCCAAGCCGTTGCTTGGCATTGTATCGTCAGCCATCCTATCTTGTTGATGCAGGCGAACAAATGGGAAGGTTTGGAAAAGACAGCCAAGCAAAGCTAAGATGAACCGGGCAGTCTTTCTTGATAGAGACGGCGTTATTAACAGAGCTATTGTACGAAATGGGAAACCGTACCCACCTGAAAGAGTTGAAGACATAGTATTTCCACCTGGAACGTTTGAGGCAATAAATACCATCCGGTCATCCGGATATTTAGTTATTGTCGTCACCAATCAGCCCGATGTAGCCAAGGGTCTGCAAAGCAAGGAAGAGGTAGAAGCTATTCACGGCATCATCAGACAACGGCTTCAGGTTGATGATATTAAAGTTTGCTACCACGCGGATGGAGATAATTGCCGTTGTCGCAAGCCGAGACCGGGAATGATTTTAGATGCCGCGAAAGAATACGCGATCGATCTTGCGCGATCCTATATGATCGGCGACCGCTGGGGCGATATTGAGGCGGGCAAGGTCGCTGGATGTAAAACAATATTCGTCCAACCAGAAGTTGCATACAATGAGACGCAAGCGCAAGGAATGGATGCCACTGTCGGCTCACTTCATGAGGCAGCAAGCTTTATCCTGAGCCAAACTATCGATAAAGGGGGGGTAATAATGCCTAAGCTCGAGGAACTCAGAATTAAGATCTTCGCTGACGGTGCAGACCTAAAAAGCATAGAAGAATTGAGAAAAAATCCCTTGATCAAAGGCTTTACAACAAACCCGACTCTGATGCGCAAATCCAACGTTGAAGATTATCGGAAATTTGCGCTGGATGTGATCAATATCGTCAATAGCTTCCCGGTTTCATTTGAGGTTTTTTCAGACGAATTCGATATCATGGAAAAACAGGCATTGCAGATTGCATCTTGGGGTGGAAATGTTTACGTAAAAATCCCTATCACGAATACGAGAGGGGAGGATGCTGGACCACTTGTCAGGCACTTGACCCAAGCAGGGGTAAAGGTCAATGTCACTGCTTTAACGACCACAAAACAGGTAGAGCATATCGTGCATTTTCTTGCTGAAGATTCACCAAGCTGTGTCTCAATGTTTGCTGGAAGGATCGCCGATACGGGCCGTGATCCTGTTCCAATGATGAGGGAGTCAGTAAAAATACTGGAGATAAGACCCCTGGCGGAACTGATTTGGGCAAGCCCCAGAGAGTTGCTAAATATCTTCCAGGCGGATTCTGTTGGGTGTCATATCATCACAGTGACTAGTGATATCCTGGCAAAACTTCCCAAAGTTGGTAAGGACTTGGATGAATATTCGTTGGACACGGTAAAAATGTTTTATCATGACGCCCAGGGGGCGGGATTTAATATTGGAATCTGAATGAAGACGGAAGTTCGGAATGAGTAAAGTTCTAGTTACCGGTGGAGCAGGATACGTCGGTTGTGTTCTTGTCCCCAAGCTATTGGCCGCCGGTTATAGTGTAGTCGTTTATGATCTGATGCTGTTTGGTTCCGATGGATTATCCAAACATGAGAGTTTACAAATTACTGAAGGTGATATACGCAATATCCCTACGCTTACAAAAGCACTGGCCGGCATTGATAGCGTCATCCATTTGGCCTGTATCTCCAACGACCCGAGTTTCGAGCTGGATCCAGAGATCAGTAAGTCAATCAATTACGACTGCTTTGAACCTCTCGTCCTAGCCTGCAAAAACAGCGGAGTAAAACGTTTCATTTATGCTTCGACTAGTTCCGTCTATGGAGTCAGTGACGCCCCCGATGTGACTGAAACCCATCCGCTGGTGCCTTTGACCGATTACAATAAATACAAAGGCTTGACCGAACCTCTACTGTTGCGTCATCAATCAGAGGAATTTACAACTGTCATTATCCGTCCCGCAACTGTCTGCGGGTATTCACCCCGCATGCGTCTTGACCTGACGGTCAATATCCTCACAAATCTGGCGGTCAATAAAGGCCAAATCACCGTATTTGGCGGTTCCCAAAAAAGACCCAATATTCATATCGATGACATTGCTGAACTATATGTCCAATTGCTAGAGACGCCAAAACACCTCATTGCAGGGGAAATCTTCAACGCGGCATATGAGAATAATACAGTCTCTGAGCTGGCTGAAATGGTTCGCAAGGTTGTCGAAAAAGAGATGCCGGAAAAGGCATCGATAGAAATCATCACTACGACCAGCAATGATCTGCGCTCTTATCATGTATCCTCGGCGAAAATCAAAGAGAAACTCGGCTATGTTCCAAGGCGCACTGTGGAGGATGCCATACGCGATCTGTGTCGGGCCTTCAAGGCAGGCAAATTGCCGAATAGCCTGACGGACGAAAGATATATTAATGTGAAAGTTGTCAAACAGAGCGGTATCAAGTGAATCATAAAAAAACCACCATAGTAACCGGCGGGGCCGGTTTCATAGGCAGTCACATGGTTGATCTCCTGCTCGACCGTAACTACAAGGTCCGCGTGATTGACAATTTGTCGGGTGGACGCGAATCAAATCTATCCCACATAAGAAATAATTCGGATTTTGATTTTTATCACGAAGACATTCGCGCTCTGAAACCTGATTCGCCAATATTTGCCGATGCCCGTTATGTGTTTCACTTTGCCGGCATCGGCGATATTGTCCCATCGATCGAAAAACCGATCGAATATATGTCAACCAATGTCCAGGGAACGGTTCATGTTCTGGAATGCGCCCGTTATTCCGGGATTGAAAAATTCGTGTATGCCGCATCTTCGTCCTGTTATGGATTGGCGGACACGCCCACGCGGGAAGACCATCCAATCAATCCCCAATACCCTTACGCGCTGAGTAAATATCAAGGCGAGCAGGCTGCATTTCATTGGCACAAGATCTATGGGTTACCGGTAAACTCAATTCGGATATTCAATGCCTATGGTCCCAGGGTGCGTACGACGGGGGCCTATGGCGCTGTCTTTGGCGTATTTTTCAGGCAAAAACTGGCGGGGAAACCTTTTACTGTTGTAGGAGACGGGACACAGACGCGAGATTTTCTCTTTGTGACGGATGTTGCGACCGCATTTCTTGCCGCTGCTGAGACGAATCGTGTGGGCGAAATCTACAATCTCGGTGCCGGCAACCCGCAGAGCATAAATCGCCTGGTTGCACTGATTGGGGGCGATGTTCTTTATATTCCCAAACGGCCGGGCGAACCGGATTGCACCTGGGCGGATATCTCAAAGATCCAGCGGGATCTCAATTGGTCGCCCAAAATCAGTTTTGCGGATGGTGTGTCAAAAATGATGGCGGATATTGAGCAATGGCAAGACGCGCCGCTCTGGGATCCGGAGAGCATTGCCACCGCAACGAAAACATGGTTTCAATATATGACCCCGAAGGCTTCATTATGAAGAAGGATTTCTTTGAAAAGTATCGCCCTAAGATCAAAACCGTTGAAGAGTTGATGGAGATCATCGGTCCTTTTCCGCGCAACCTAAAAGTAATCATGTGCCATGGTGTTTTCGATGTCGTTCATCCCGGTCATGTTCGTCATTTGGCCTATGCCAAATCCAAAGCCGATATTCTAGTGGCCAGCATAACCACTGACAAGCATATCGATAAGGGCATCTATCGGCCGCATGTGCCGGAACAGTTGCGAGCCCTCAATCTGGCTGCTTTTGAAATGGTTGATTACGTGATTATCGATGAAGAGGCCAAACCGCTTAAGAATCTTCAGCGCATTCAACCTGATTATTTCGCGAAAGGGTTCGAATATACCTCCGACGGTCTTCCTCCCGGTACCCAGGAAGAGATGGACGTTATCAATGGCTACGGCGGCGAGCTGATTTTTACCCCAGGCGACGTGGTTTTCTCGTCGTCAAAGTTCATCCAACTTGCCCCGCCGAAGATCAAGCTGGAAAAACTGCTTTCTCTGATGAATACCGAGGGGATCAGTTTTGATGACCTGAGGCTTGCTGCAAATGCCATGAAGGGTTGTCGGGTTCATGTGGTGGGCGATACGATCATTGATAGTTATACCAGAACAACACTAATTGGGGGGCAGACTAAGACACCGACTTTCAGCGTAAGCTATCAGGGAAGAGATGACTATATTGGGGGCGCTGGTATCGTATCGCAGCATCTGCGGGCCGCCGGTGCAGAAGTCATCTTTTCGACGGTCTTAGGAAATGACAATTTTAAGGATTTCGTTGTTGACGGACTAACCGCAGCCGGGATCAAATGTCATCCGTTGATTGACTCCTCACGCCCGACAACAAATAAAAATGTCATTATTGCCGATGGGTATCGTTTGTTGAAAATTGATACTCTGGATAACCATATGATATCGGATCACATTCTTGAGAATTTAGTTGAAAGCATCAAAACGACGCGGGCAGATGCGGTCGTTTTCAGCGACTTTCGCCATGGAATCCTCAACCGTATCACCATACCTGAACTGGTAGATGCCATTCCCCCGGGGACTTATAAGGTAGCCGACAGCCAAGTGGCCACGCGCTGGGGCAATATTATTGAATTTCAAAAGTTTGATCTCATTACGCCCAACGAAAAGGAAGCCAGGTTCGCCCTTGCTGACCAGGATTCAACGGTTGGCAAGCTTGCCGGAATGTTAATGGAAAGAACTCAATGTGGTGTGTTAATTTTAAAGTTGGGGGAAAGGGGAATATTCACTAACATCTCAAAGCCGAGTAAGTGCGTGAGTAGCTACTTTTCCTTAGATAGTTTTGCAAACAATGTAGTGGATACCGTTGGCTCCGGTGATGCGCTTCTGGCTTATGCCACATTATCCATGCTGTCTAACGGATCGGAAGTCATTGCCAGCATCCTGGGGTCTATGGCGGCTGCCTGTGAATGCGAACTTGATGGAAATATTCCTATTAAACTAAGTGATGTTATGTCAAAAATAGACATAGCCGAGAAATTGGCTGAATACAACGGAGATTGAAGCATCTGTATGCGAGTGATAATTGTTGGATTGGGTATCCAGGGCAATAAGAGAAAATGCATTGCTGGTAGCGATGTCGTTGCTACGGTGGATCCAATCGCTGCCGGCGCGGATTACAAGAGCGTCGAGGCAGTACCAGCGGCTACCTATGACGCGGCTTTATTATGTATTCCCGACGAACCGAAGATTCAGATCATCAATTACCTTGTTGAATGCGGCAAGCATGTTCTTGTTGAAAAACCATTGGTGGCTGAAGATCAAGGCGAACTGGAAAAGCTGGCGGATTTAATAAATAGGAAAAATGCCGTTTGTTATACAGCCTACAATCATCGATTTGAGCCGCATTTTGTTCGCCTGAAGGAAACCATTGAATCGGGAGTTTTAGGTAAATTATATCGGCTCCGCTTTTTTTATGGAAACGGAACGGCAAGGGATGTGCGAAATTCACCGTGGCGTGACAAAGGCGGCGGTGTTTTACATGATTTGGCCTCTCATCTTCTCGATACGCTGTTGTTTGTACTTGGCTCAATACCTAAAGATCTTCGTATCTGGAGCGCAAATTGCTTCGAAAACAATGCTTTTGACCACATTATTTGTGGCGCAACCGCACCGGTACTTATCGAGTTTGAAATGAGCTTGCTAAGTTGGCGGAATCACTTTGTTGCCGAGGTCTATGGCGAGAATGGAAGCGCCCATATTGAATCGCTCTGCAAATGGGGTCCATCTACATTCACTTTGCGCAAGCGAGTACTCCCCAGTGGGCGGCCACCGGAGGAATCCATAACATTGGTCAAAGCGGATCCGACCTGGGAACTGGAATACGGATATTTCAATAATCTCTGCGAGACGGGCGGAATGAGCAACATAGGTAATGATTTAATCATCAACTTGCATCTGAAGAATCTTTATAGAGAAGCGATCGCGAAAGAACAATGAATGAAACAGTAATCGGATTTGCGGGACTAACTCATCTTGGAATTATCTCATCAGCAGCGGCAGCAGCGAAGGGATATCATGTGATCGGGTTTCACGACGACGCCGAACTCATCTCCAGATTGAACAGCGCAACCTTCCCGGTTCAAGAACCGCAGCTTAATGAATTGTTCCTAGAAAATAGAGAGCGAATAACCTTCTCTGCAAATGTGGCAGATCTTTCAAAATGTCAAATCGTTTACATCTCCATTGATATACCCACGAATGAAAATGGCGAAAGCGATTTGGGTCCTATCCAAAAGATCATTGGCCAGGTTTCGGAAGTATTGAACTCAGATGCCAGCCTCGTCATTTTATCGCAGGTGTCTCCAGGTTTTACCCGGCAAATTGCCTTCGATCATGGACGGCTGTTTTATCAAGTGGAAACTCTGATTTTTGGCCGTGCTGTTGAGCGGGCAATGGTTCCGGAACGTTTCATCGTCGGGTGTGCCGATCCGTCTCTACCTTTGCCGGAACATTTGAAAGAATTTTGGAACGTCTTCCAATGTCCCGTTCTCCCCATGCGGTATGAAAGCGCTGAATTGGCTAAAATATCCATCAATATTTGTCTCGTTGCTTCGATCAGTGCTGCAAATACGCTGGCGGAAATCTGCGAAAAAATCGGTGCGGATTGGTCGGAAATCGTACCTGCCCTACGGCTTGATCAGCGTATCGGTCAATACAGCTACGTCGTTCCCGGACTCGGCATTTCGGGGGGTAATCTGGAGCGCGACCTCCATTCTGTTTTGCGCCTTTCTGAGAACCACAATACTGATGGAGGCGTTATTTCCGCCTGGCTGAAGAATAGCCGACATAGAAAGAATTGGCCTTTTCGAATAATCGAAGAAACGGTGCTTGCACAAAAACTAGAGGCAACAATTGCAGTTCTCGGATTGGCATATAAAGAGAATACCCACAGTACGAAAAATTCTCCTGCTTTGTTGTTGATCGAAAAGCTAGCCAACTGCAAAATCAGAGCCTACGACCCTGCTGTTGATGCTTATGTTGCAGGCTCTCATGTTTCAAGGGCATCATCAGCACTTGAGGCAGCGAATGGTGTAGATGCCGTAGCCATTATGACGCCTTGGCCTGAATTCAGAGGCATTTCGCCTGCTGATCTTGCCGCGACGATGCAGGGGCGAACGATAGTTGATCCTTACGGAATGCTTGAACCCGAAAAGGTAAGGGCTGCTGGTTTGGATTACTTCACCCTCGGACGGTCCCCGGAGATGGCTTTATGATTCTTGATATATGATGATGGCGCCATGCTGAAACACAATGCAGAAAATCCATTGATTCCCCAGCGAGTTGTCGTTATGGGCGCGGGGGGATTTATTGGCGCGTCCCTGATAAAACTCTTATCTAAGAAGAACGTCTCTCATGAGGCATTAACAAGCAGTAATTTGAATCTGCTGGATGCTGAGGCATCAAAAAAACTAACAGAAGCTATACAACCGGAAGACGCTTTGGTCCTCATCTCAGCCATTGCCCCCTGTAAAGACAATCAAATACTGCTGAAGAACATTGCCATGATGGCGTCGGTTTGCGCAGCCATCGACAAGACTCCACCAGCGCATGTTATTTATATCAGTTCTGATGCTGTTTATGCGGATGATACAAAACCATTAACCGAAAATTCCTGCGCAGAGCCTTCTTCTCTTCACGGCATAATGCATTTAGCACGCGAGGTTATGTTGAAGCAAGTGTGCAACATGCCTCTCGCCATCCTACGCCCAACTTTAGTTTATGGCGCCGGCGATACTCATAACGGCTATGGACCAAATCAGTTTTATCGCCTTGCTGTTGAAGGGAAAAGTATAATACTGTTCGGTGAAGGGGAAGAACAGCGGGATCATGTTCATATAGAAGATGTTATTGAAATCATAAGCCTGGTAATAACTCATGGTAGTTCAGGGGTGTTGAATGTAGCGACGGGTATCGTAACATCCTTCAGAGATATTGCTGAAATGGTAGCGTTGCAATTTAACCCACCAACTGATATTAAAACAGTGCCAAGAAAAGGACCCATGCCGCACAATGGTTACCGGCCTTTCGAAATTTCCGCTTGCCGCAATGCTTTTCCCAAGTTTAGTTATTTGCCCTTAGAGGAAGGGTTGAAAAAAATGAATCACGAAAGCATTGGAAGGTAAAATGACTGAGAGAGTGGGGGCGGTCATATTGCTGCGGGAGGATGGAGCCGTGCTGTTGCAATTGCGTGATTGCAAAGAAGGTCTGCGCCACGCTGGGATGTGGGTGCCTCCAGGTGGTCATGCGGTGCCCGGTGAGGCAATTGAAACGTGTGCACGTAGAGAGTTGCTTGAAGAAACAGACTACCATTGTTCGGATTCGCAATGGCTTGTAGATTTGGAAGATTGTGTTGACAAATGGCCGCCTTATCAATTAACAGTGTTCTGGACCTACTACGATGGTGTTCAGGAAATCCGATGTAAAGAAGGGCAGGCACTCGAATTTGTCCGGCGCGAAGATGCCAGTTCATATAATATTCCGTCGTATTTAATGGATATTTGGGATATGGCATTATTTAGAGCAAAAGACAAAGGATTCTAAATCAATTATTGTTCGGATGTGAAAAATGAGTGAATTAAATATGTGTAGGTTATTGCATTATTGTTCTCCGGGAGTATACATGCGATTTATAATGGGCATCCAGGGCGTGAGCAAGGATAATATGGAGGAAACATGAAAGAGAACAAACTGAAAGATCGATTTGATGTAGTAGCATCACGTCAGCGCTGCTTGCGTTATCGAAAGAGGATTCTCGACATCTCCCAGAGAGTTAAAGCCTTGCACATAGCGCCTGCTTTTTCCTGCATGGAGATCGTTGACTGTATTTACAATGGTTTTCTGCGGCGTGGTTTTGACGGCAACTTTCTGGACACGTTTCTCCTGTCAAAGGGACACGGTTGCATGTCCCAGTATGTGATACTTGAAGACCTGGGCCTTCTGCCAACTGCAGAACTAGACAGGTATTGTACAAAGGACGGTATTCTAGGTGCCCATCCGGATTTGGGAACGCCTGGAATCAGTGCAGCGACGGGTAGCCTGGGACATGGCTTGTCGATGGCAGTCGGCATGGCTATTGCTGAAAGGAATCTGGCCGCGGGGCGTGCATCGAACCGTGTGTTTACTGTCCTTTCAGATGGCGAAATCCAGGAAGGCTCCACTTGGGAAGCCATTCTGATGGCTTCAAGTCTGTCTCTGGATAATTTGATTGCCGTCATTGACAACAATGACTTCCAGAGCCTGGGTCGCACAAGTGAGACTCATCCAAGTTTCTATCCCCTTAAAGATAAATTTGAAGCCTTTGGATGGAATGTGGCAGAGGTAAACGGACATGACGCCGGAGCAATATACGAAGCCATAGATAGACGCAATGTAGGACATCCATTCATGCTTGTGGCAAAAACAACGAAGGGCAAGGGGGTAGGCTACATGGAGAACGTACCCATCTGGCACTACAGAGCGCCGAATCCGGAAGAATACAAAAAGGCGGTTGAGGAGTTGAAGGAGATTTCCGCATGAGAAATATGTTCTCGGAAGTGCTCTACGAAATGGGAAAGGATGACCCCCGGATCTACATTGTTGTTGCCGATATTTCTCCCGCCGGCCCGATGGAAAAGTTTCGAAAGGAATTTCCTGAACGTTTCATTAATGTGGGCGTGGCGGAACAATCCATGATAGGCATCTGCGCTGGGCTAGCCCTCAAAGGCATGCGCCCTTTCGCTTATACTATTGCCACCTTTGCCCTTTACCGTCCCTATGAGATCATCCGGGATGATCTAGGCTATCAAAATCTACCAGTTACAATTGTCGGAATAGGAGGTGGGGTTATTTATTCAACACTTGGCGGGACGCATTACGCTCAAGAAGATATTGCCATCGCAGGTTCTATACCTAATATGACTATCCTGGCGCCTTGTGATCCTGAAGAGACCAGAGCAGCGACACTGTATGCTGGAAAACGTGATACAGGAGGACCAGTTTATCTTCGCCTAGGAAAGGCTGGTGAGCCAAATATTACAGCTGATGCACATGATCCATTCCACTTTGGGAAAGTGCGTTACCTGAAGAAAGGCGAAGACATTGCCATCCTTTCGTATGGCGTTATTATGGGCATGGCAAGAACGGTTTCAGAACGGCTAACAGAAAAGGGATTATCTGTATCCCTAATTTCTTGCCATACATTGAAACCCCTTGACCGTGAAGGAATCGCCGAAATTCTGTGTCGTCATCGCAAGGTCGTTGTTATCGAGGAGCATGTTCCCCAAGGAGGGCTTGCCCCCCAATCAAAACAGATAGCCTGGGATATAAAGGCCGACTGTGACCTACATACATTCACACTGAAAGATGAATTCATCCACTGTTACGGCAGTCATGAAGATATTCTGGAGGCACATGGGCTATCCGTGGATAATATTTGCTCGCAAATTTAGTTTTGCAAGTATAGGTCTTATTTCAGCAATCATTGCAATGCCCAGACTAGTAGCCATAGTTTGTGACAAGCGATAAGCAAATACTTATGATCCAAGCGGCTTTTTGTAAAATATAGGAGGATGGTTCATAGTGGAAACACCTAATAAGCTGTGTCTTAACAATATCATAGAGTGCTTGCCTGAAATCCATTCCCTACACGCCCACAACTCAAAAATTTACAAATTTCTAGAGCAGTACACTTTATCTATCTTGTCTCATTTTGACAAAAGAACGCAGAACAAAAATCCTATCTCTCTTGGCTTTTTGGGCGATGTAATTTTTCCTCACCATAAAATGGGAGCGGTTGATAGCATTGACTTATTTAGACTCGATGAACTTATCATCTTTTCGTTTTACTTAGTAAATCAAAACCGTTATCAACGGGTTATAGACATTGGGGCAAATTTGGGGTTACATAGTATTGTAATGGGGCGTTGCGGTTGGCAGGTCAAAGCCTACGAACCTGACCCAATTCATGCGCAACTTCTGCGCAAAAATCTCGCACTGAATAAAATTGAAACGGTTAGTGTCTTTGAGGCTGCCGTATCGGACAAATCCGGAAAGGTGGAATTTTGTAGGGTGCTAGGTAATACGACCAGTAGCCATATCAGGGGAGATAAACCTAACCCGTATGGAAAATTGGAATGCTTCCCGATTCAGGTCGTGGCAATTGAAGAGATTATTCCATCAATTGATTTTGTTAAAATTGACGCTGAAGGCGCAGAAAGTGCGATTATCACGAGTCTTTCTGCCAATCATTTTAATAATACAGATGTGATAGTGGAGATAGGGAGTCCGGAAAATGCGGAAGCAATTTATAAGCATTTAACGTCTATTTGTGTGTCGAGTTTCGCGCAAAAAATTGGATGGCAGCGTGTAACTTCTTTCTCGGAAATGCCAATAAATTATAAAGAAGGTAGCCTCTTTCTATCAAAAAAGCCAGTGATGCCTTGGGCATAATGATTCGCTATTAGCAGTCTAACCTGTACGAAAACATCGTGTAGCAAATTATTACCGGATTACAAATATCAAGTCATAAAAATGGAGATCTTATGAAAACTACAGACCGATATCAGTGTACTGAAAAAATCTCGACGGAAATGTTCTCACTTACTGGAAAGGTAATAATTGTCACAGGTGGGGCTGGTCATCTTGGTTCGGAAATTTCTAAAGCGTTGGCGTCTTCGGGAGCAACCGTTTATGCAATAGGAAGAGATAAGTCTAAATTGAGAATATTGGCAGAATTCAATCAATATCTATCAGATTCTCACATTATCACTGAAGTGGTAGATGTATTGGACACGGATGCATTTGCAAAAATGGTGGATACTATAGTAAAGCGCCACGGTAGAATTGATTGTCTTGTCAATAATGCATCTGCTGCTCGTAGACAAGCATGGGAAGATCTTGACATAGCAAGCTGGCTTGAAGGTCTTGAGGGCACACTGAATCAATACTTTACTTGTACCAAAATAGTTTCAAAATATTTACTACATCAAAAATCTGGAGCGATAGTGAACAACGCATCATTATTTAGTTTTCTTGCCCCGTGTTTTCCTATGCATTTAGATTTAGGGAACGCTGCTGCTGCACATCATGCTGCTGCGAAAGGTGGAATTCTACAACTAACGAGATATCTCGCCGCCCTTTGGGCATCAAAGGGGATACGGGTTAACGCAATCAGTCCTGGCTATTTCCCTCAAAAGAGAGGTCCAGAAAGGCCAGATTACATGGAGGAGTTAAGCAAGCGAATACCAATGGGCCGCGTTGGACGGCCTGCAGAAGTTGCTGGTGCTGTTGTCTTTCTCGTATCGGACGCAGCTACCTATATTACAGGCCAAAATATTGTGATAGATGGTGGCTATAGTGTATGGTGATATAGGGGTATGAACACGGGAGCGCGAAAACCTTTATCGAGCGCCAACTGCTGCAAATTATGCAGAGCGGGCGTGCAGTGCTGTTAAGGAAAATCAAGATCGCTTTACACATTCTTCTCAAGTTGCCTTTGTACGCCCTCGCCACCACGTTTTTATGCTCCTACTCGGCCTAATCAGGCCTTGATTGCTGGTGCGATAAGGCAACTTGTATAGTACGTGCATCGGTCACTTTGCCGCCAATTCGGAGCCTACCTCTGTGAGCGCGATGCAGGTATCAATGTGCCCAAACAACGCTGTTTCGACCGCTTCTACATAGGGGGTCCAATCTGTAATCAGCAACTGGCAATAATGAGAAAACAGGTTCTGCGCGTCTGGTTTTCCAGGATTTTGGCCCCTATCAGCCGGGTCAATCGGCCGATACTTGGGGGCGTCGTTCATGAGATCTACAGCAACACCCAGAATGATCGGGATCTACATATCTTATTGGACCGATTTCCACCCCACCTGGAATTACCCTTGAAGAAGAGACGCGCTGCAAGGACGACTTGCGGGCGATTGGTTCTCCGCAAGATACCCGCAATATTTGTCTGATTGTCCGCGATAGTGCCTATCAGGATGCCCACCAACCGGAGTTGGTTTGGAACTTCACAACTACCGCGACTGCGATATCCAGAAATATTTACTGGCTGCCGAGGTACTCGCCAAGCGGAGTTACTTTGTGATCAGGATTGGCGCCATAGTAAGATGCGATTAAGACAGATCACCTGCGAATCATTGCACAATGCTGTTGGCGGAATACGCAGTGATTTGATGGCTATCTATCTGGGGTCAAGTGTTCGTTTGCATTTCAAAGGGCACGGGATGGATGCTTGAGAGAGCAGGTTGAGAAATATTTCAGAATATTGTCGTGGATGACGAAGATCTGTTTACGCAAACAATAAAATACTCATACCACGCGGAATTTAAATTGCCAGATCGTGTCGTAGAATATGAATGAAAAATCCTGTGAAGGGAGTTTATAGCAATTGACTGATCTCATAACGTCTTTGCGACTAGCTTATACTAAATTGCCAAAACCGGTAAAAAAGATTGCTCGCCCGTTTTTGCGTCCTATCTATAAATACCGATGTAGTTTTATCTTGCGTCGGTTCTGCGCTGAATTTCACGAGGGGTGGATTCTCGTCTGCCCTGCCAGTTTAGGGGATCTTTTTATGGTTTGCTCATTAGCCAAAGCGTTTAGAGATCAATATGATGTCGATAAATTGATTATTATTGGTAGTAATGACTGGAGCAGTATCAGCAGCTACTTTGAGTCAATCGATGAGTACCGTGTCTGCCAAGCACAAACTATCGAAGCAGCCTATCATGGTGGCTTATCGTATCCAATTCCACGACCCAGAATTCCGTTCAATGCATATCCTAAATTCAAGAGCGATGAAGTTGCGTTTGTTGGGTATAAAGGAATAAGCCAACTAGACTATTTTAAGGCAAGACTTGGGCTTTCCCTACATTCGTCTTACACTCCCCCTCGTTCATTATTACCCAGCGAACTGGATCAAGGAAGAGAATATTTGCGATCTCGGGGTCTGCGGGAAGGGAAAACTGTCCTAATCAATCCATTTGGTCAATCAGTCAAGTCGTTTTCCTGGCAACGGTGGATTGGCCTCGCAAACCATCTAAGAAAACGAGGCTATGATATTCTTTGGAGCTACCATCAACCCAAGCCGTGTCCGCCGGAGATCGAAGGTAATGATATCCCGCTTGGAATGATGCGCGCTGTTGCGGTTTGTTGTGGCTTCGTCATAACTATTGCCTGTGGTTTAAGCGTATTGCTTGCGTTTGACCCCGCAACACATTTGTCGTTGATTCCTAGGCGAAGCAAACTGGATGATTTGCTTTACTATAATCTTGTTCCAAGAGTTGAAATGAAAGATTTTGTGGAATGCAGTAAAACTGAAAATATTTTTCCTACATCCACTGCCAAAACTGTTATTGTAGATGAAAATGATAGCTATGATGATTGGCTATCACAATATCTTTAAATATTGTTGAAACGGTAAAATTCCTTCAACTGTATCTCTTTATAATCAGTATAGCTGGGTTACGATGTGAGATCCCAGGTATCTGAGGTCATAGCGGTCAGGCAGCGCTCTATCCCGGAAGACATGGTAATATGCTTCATAATCGAGATGCGTTCATTGGATAACCCACTGGCAGGTGATCTGGACCACATCCTTCAGCATACTGAGGGATTGTGGGATGAGTTGCGGGGCAAGCGTATTTTCATCACTGGGGGCACCGGCTTCGTCGGCTGTTGGCTATTGGAGAGCCTCCTCTGGGCCAATAAACAGCTCAAACTGAATGTCGAGGCAACAATCCTCACAAGAAATCCATCCGCATTTATGGCCAAAGTTCCGCACATTGCAGCGAATCCTGCAGTTCAAATCTGGAAGGGCGACGTTTGCTCGTTTACCTTTCCGGAAGGGGAATTCTCCCACGTCATCCACGCTGCCACGGAGTCAGACGCTGTCAGCAATCGAGACCGACCCTTGGAGATGCTGCAAACTATTGTGAATGGAACTCAGCGAACCCTCGAATTCGCTGTTCATTGCAAGGCTCGGAAATTCCTTTTTCTCAGCTCGGGCGCAGTGTACGGCCAACAACCCCCCGATATTTCTCATATCTCGGAGGAATACAAAGGCGCCCCGGACCCGATGGACCCCCTTGCTGCCTATCACAACGGGAAGCGGATGGCAGAGCATTTGTGCCTTCAGTATGGCCGCGAATTCAGCTTGCCAGTGACGATCGCACGGTGTTTTGCGTTTGTGGGTCCTTACCTACCCCTCGACCGTCACTTTGCGATTGGCAATTTTATCAGTGACGGGTTGAGAGGCGGTCCGATTATTGTGAAGGGCGATGGTTCTCCTTACCGTTCCTATCTCTATGCCGCGGACTTGGCGATTTGGCTCTGGACAATCCTTCTAAGAGGCCAGCCCTTCCGACCTTATAATGTGGGGTCAGAAAAGGCATATTCCATTGCCGAGATTGCTCAATTGGTAGCATCCGCCTTTGCACCACCTCCCCCTGTGCAGATCTTAGAGAGGCTCGTGTCGGGAAAGCTGGCTGAAAGGTATGTGCCATCTACCCAGCGTGCTGAAACCGAACTTGATCTACGACAAACGATTGATCTGCTCACAGCAATTGAAAAGACAATACGATGGCATCAGCGCACATTTGGCAAATCCCCCTGCTGATCCAAAGCTGGAACTGTGGCTACCGATTCTATTTACGATCGCATGGCTTCAATAGGTTTGAGCTGGTACTGTATGCGATGCCGGAATAAACTTGCAGGTGACCGAGGAATCCAATGATACGAGTTGCTGATTATGTTGCCAAAACGCTGGCCGATTACGGCGTCCGACATGTCTTCATGGTTACGGGCGGTGGCGCTATGCATCTGAACGATGCAATCGGGAAATGCAGCAATTTGACCTATGTCTGCAACCACCACGAGCAGGCTTCGGCTATGGCGGCGGAGAGCTATACCCGTCTATATGGAAAGCTGGCTGTTGTTTGTGTCACGACGGGACCTGGAGGCATCAACGCTCTGAATGGAGTCTTTGGTGCCTGGGTCGATTCTATCCCGATGTTAATTATCTCCGGTCAGGTCCGCTATGACACAACAGTTCGCAGCACTGGCTTAAACCTACGACAACTTGGGGATCAAGAGTGCGATATCACCCAAATCGCAGCGCCCATTTGTAAGATGGCGGCGATGGTCACTGATCCCCGACAGATACGACATGATTTGGAGCGCGCTCTCTTTCTTTCCCGGGTCGGTCGGCCGGGCCCCTGTTGGGTGGATATTCCAATGAACGTGCAGGGTGCATATGTAGAGGAAACGACTCTTCAACCCTACGATCCCACCGAGGATGAAGGCCAGGTGCCTCCCATTGTTTCCACTCAATTAGTCGGAGAGCTAATAGAACGCATCAGCAAAGCCGAGCGTCCGGTTATCCTGGCAGGAAGCGCAGTCCGTTCTTCTGGCGCCTATACAGACTTTCTCGAAGCCATAGACCGCATGGGGATCCCTGTCACAACAGCATGGAACGCTCATGACCTGCTCTGGGACGATCATCCCCTCTATTGCGGAAGGCCAGGAACAATAGGGGATCGTGCAGGCAATTTCGCCGTACAAAACGCAGACCTGTTACTGGTCTTGGGGTGTCGCTTGAATATCCGCCAGATTGGTTACAACTGGGAGACCTTCGCTCGAGCCGCTTTCAAAATCATCGTGGACATCGACCCTCTCGAACTCCGAAAACCTACGATTCACCCTGACTTACCGATTCATGCCGATGTCGCTGCTTTTATTCGGACCCTGCTCCAGATCCTTCCACAGCGTGAAATGGTCAGATCTTCCTGGCTCGAATGGTGCCAGGAGCGTCGAAGAAGGTATCCGGTCGTTCTCCCTGATTATTGGAAACAGGAAAACCGCGTGAATCCATACTGTTTCATCGATTGCCTGACCTCCAGATTACCGGAAGGTCAAACAACCATCATCTCAAATGGGACTGCCTGCGTCGTGACATTCCAGGCAGCCCGCATCAAACAAAGGCAAAGGCTTTATACGAACTCGGGTTGTGCATCGATGGGCTATGAACTTCCAGCAGCCATCGGAGCTTGCTTCGCCTCTGGAGGCGAGAAGATCGTTTGCATCGCTGGGGATGGAAGCATCCAGATGAATCTGCAGGAACTCGCCACGATCGCCTACCATCATCTTCCCATTAAGATCTTTCTCCTTAACAATGGCGGGTATCATTCGATCCGCCAAACCCAAGAAAGCTTCTTTGGGCCGCCGTTCATCGGCATCGGACCGGAAAGCGGAGTTGGTTTTCCAAAAATGTCCGGTATTGCCGAAGCCTACGGGTTTCCGTATCGAAGCTGTACATCTCATGCTGAAATGGCCAAAACAATCGATGAGACTATGCGTAGCGATGGACCGGCGATCTGTGAAGTATTCCTCAACCCCGATCAGCCGTTCGCGCCAAAAGCAGCTTCGATTAAGCTTCCCGATGGGAGGATCGTATC
>JBAWYD010000048.1:0-18096 GCA_037143735.1 Deltaproteobacteria bacterium | reverse complement strand
GCCGGACCGGCCTTTGAAGGCGGCGGGATCAAGTGCGGCATGAGAGCCGCTGCCGGAGCTATCGAAAAAGTGGAGGTTGATCCGGATACGGGTCTGGCGACCTGCCGAACCATTGGCCAGATCAGGCCTCGGGGAATCTGCGGCTCCGGCATGGTTTCGCTGCTGGCTCAACTGTTACAAACGGGCTGGATAGACGCCGCCGGGGAATTGAACCGCTCAAAACCATCGCAGGCCATTCAACCCGGTGGTCGTCGGGCTGCCTATACTCTGGTATCTGCAGAGAAAAGCGCCACCGGGCAGGCGATCACCGTAGATGAGCAGGATATTAAAAACATCATCCGTGCGAAGGCGGCGCTATATGCTGCCTGTGCGCTCATGCTGGCGCAGGTGGACATGGAATTTAACAATCTCGGGAAGGTCTATATCGCCGGTGGGTTTGGCAGATTTCTGGACCTGGATGCAGCCATAACAATCGGCCTCCTGCCCGATCTGCCACGGGACCGGTTTCATTTTATCGGTAATGCTTCTCTCACGGGAAGCTATATGCTTCTTGTATCGCAGAGGCACCGGGAAAGGCAGCGCGAGCAGGCCCGGCGGATGACCTATCTGGAGCTCACGACGGCTCCGGCCTATATGGATCAATATACCGCCGCTCTGTTTCTTCCTCATACAAATCCGGGACTGTTTCCTTCACAATATGTTGTCAGGAGTGGGGTTTAAGAATGATCCTGGCCTGATCGATATCCTGTTTGATCTGCTCGACCAGCTTTTCGGGTCCTTCAAATTTTATTTCATTCCGGATCCTGTCAATGAAAAGGATATCCAGATTTTTTCCGTAGATATTCTCTTTAAAATCGAGAAGATGAACCTCTATGGAAAGCTTTTCATCGGCAAACGTGGGGTTAACCCCGATATTTAAAACGCCCTGATAGCAATTTCCTCCCATATGAATGACGGCGGCATAGACGCCGTTGGCGGGTATGAGGACCTTGACCGGTTTAATATTCGCTGTAGGGAACCCTAAACTGCCACCCCGGCGGCTTCCTTCTATGACGATTCCGCTGAGGTTATAAGGTCGTCCCAAGATAGCAGTGGCGTTCTTCACATCTCCCCCAAGGATGGCATATCGCAAGCGGGTGCTGCTGATGACGGTGTTGTCGATCTTGAATGCGTTAATAATGCTGACCTCGAATCCCAGTTTGTGGCCAAGCGCCGAAAGCAGAGATTCATCCCCTGCCTTGTCCTTACCAAAGGTATAGTCATGACCGATAAGAATTTTCCGTATATGGAGCGTGTCCCAGAGGATATGACGGACGAATTCCCCGGCGGTCGTTTCCGAAAATTCGAGAGTAAACGGAATGACCATCAGGGCATCGATTCCCTGCTTTTCAATCAGCCTGATTTTCTCCTCAAGGGTGGTAATGAGATAAAAAGGCCTCCTGTCCGGATGAAGAATCTTCTTTGGATGAGGATCAAAGGTGATGACCACGGCCTTTCGGTTCTCCTGACGGGCTTCCTGAATTAAGGTTTTAAAAAGGAATTGATGCCCCAGGTGCACCCCATCGAAATTGCCTATGGTTGCAAAAGCATCCCTGAATTCGCGAGGGACGTCTCCCGTCCCCTTGATAAGTTTCATAGCGTCGCCTGATTTGATTTTAATATTTTTAACCGTGGGAGCCTTCCCTATGCCCCATCCTGAGAGCGGGGAGACCCCATTCTCGAAGCTAACATAGCACTTGTGGCGTTTAATTCAAGCTCAATTTTGCTTGACAAGGGCCTGAATCTCAGTGTAGACAGACACCGTGCCGAAGTGGCGGAACTGGTAGACGCGCTAGGTTCAGGGTCTAGTGGGAGTACTCTCGTCCCGGTTCAAATCCGGGCTTCGGCACCAAAATTATAAAAAATATTTATCAGTGATAATGGTGATTTAGACGCTTTCTGAATCTCCATTTTTCTTTTTTTGGCCTTTTTAAAAATGCACCGTTTATTCACGGTCTGGTCCGGAACAATTTTAACCGGGAAATTAAACGCCTTTTCCTGGTAATCAGCGGCACGTTATCAAGGGAAAAGGATCTCGTTCGCACTTCTTTTATTGCAATCGTTATATATATCCTGTATATCATTGCTGATATTGCTTTTTAGTCGAAGCGGTTACTTGTTGGTACATCGTTTCCTGTCACGGGAAATGGCATCTTGAGATTGCCTTCGTCTCTCGATAAGTGGATTTTTCATTCAATAAAGCTTTCGCAGATTGCTGAACGAAATGAAGAAGCAATTTCTCTTTTTATTTCTCCTTGTTGTGGCTGTTCTGACCACAGCTGCCTATCACATCATCAATGAGAACTGGGTCCTTTTTCGAAAGGCTGAATCTCATTTTGCCAGGAAAGAATATTCTGAAGCAATCCCTCTTTATCAAAATGCCCTAAAAGAGGGAAGTGACAAGCCGGAAATTATCACTCACCTGGCGCAGGCTCACCTTGCATCCGGTAATGTTGCTGAAGGCCGGCGTCTCTATGAAAAATTGATGACAGAACAGCCGGATAATCTTGCGGCTTTTTTTGCCCTGGCTGATGCCTTTTCCATATCCGGTCAATTCGTCGAAGCTGTTCGACTGTATCGAGAAATTCTGAAAAGAGATACACATAACCGGATCGCCAGGATTCGGCTGGCAAGGGTCCTGGTCTGGAGCGGTCACTTTCATGAAGCCATAGAGGAATACAAAAAGGTGTTAGGAGAATCAGTATGAAAAACCCGAAAGACAGAAGTGTTCATCGAATGGTCGCACCGGCCGTTTTACTGATTTCTCTCATGGGAATTCTTCCATGCGGTACGGGACAGATAGATCTATCGACGGCAGCACAGCAGGAATCACGGGTACCGGCAGTGAAGGCTCCTGAGATCGTGACGACGGAATCAAAGGAGGAAATCCCGGACTGGCTGGCCCGCTGGGAATTGGCCAGAGTGCTCAGTTATGTGAAGAAATACGATGAATCCGTGATGGAATACAAGAAGCTGATCAGAGAAAAGCCCTCTCTGGTGGAAGCGAAGATTGAAATGGCCAATGTCATGTACTGGCAGGGAAAAATGAGCGATGCCCTCAAGGAACTGGAGGCGATTCCCGTCAGGGCGATGACGGATAAAACAAGGGTATTAATGGCCGATCTTTATGTGCACCAAAAAAAATACGATCTGGCGGAATCTCTCTACAGGTCTTATCTGGATAAAAATCGTGATGATTTGAAAGTACGGTTGAAACTGGCGGAAACTTTAAGCTGGTCAAGGAAATATGATGATTCCCTCGCTGAGTATGAAAAAATTCTGAGTGTAAAACCTTCGGACGCCCAGGTAAGAAGAAAGTATGCTTTCGTCCTGATCTGGGCGGGTCGGCATTCGGATGCGGCGAGGGAATTGAGGAGCACGCTGAAATAGATGTCGAATCGGAAATTCTGGATACTTGTTTCTGGTTTTATGCTTGCCTTCGGGACAGTTGCTGATGGCGTATCTGCAACGAAAAAGGCGCCAAAACGAACCGTTACGGCCGGAATAACGGCGCGTGTACCCATTGAAACCGGTATCGTTCCCGCAGCAGACAGGATATCGGATGATGATGCCCGGCTTGCCCTTGCCCGTGTTCTTTCTTACGATGACAGTCTTCTGGAAGAGTCTGTCAGGGAATATGGGATTTTTTTAAGAAATCGACCTTTGCAAACGGACGTTCGTTATGAACTGGCCGAAGTGTACGTGCGTCAGAAAAAATATCGGGATGCCCTGCAGGAGTTCAATACCGTTCTTTTACAGCAGCCGGAAAATGTTCGGGTGAAATTGGCTGTCGGAAGAATCTATCTCTGGACACAGAATCTCGAGAAGGCAGCTTTCATATTCGATGAACTGGGCCGGAACAAGAGCGCAAATGCCGACGTTTTCCTTGAACTGGCCCGTGCCTATAGCTGGAGCAAACAGTATGATAAAGCTATTGCTGCATATCAGGAAGCCATCCGCAGAATGGACAAAGCAGGGCTTGAAGTCTATGCCGAACTTGGCGACACGTATCTGTATGTTGCACAACTGTCATACGCCATCGAAAATTACCGGAAGGCACTGGCGCTAAACCCCCTTTCGGATATGGTAGAGAAGAAGCTTGCCCTCGCGCTGAGCTGGGCAGGGCACGATCAGGAGGCTCTATCCAGGCTGGAGAAACTTTATGCGAGATTTCCAGATGACCGGGAAATTGTGATTGAATTAGGAAGGGTATTCGTCCGAAGACAAGAGCCCAAAAGAGCCCTCCTGCTACTTGAGGCGATGCAGGCAAAACACCATCCGAAGGACGTCGAATTTTTGCTTGCGGTGGCCGATATTGAAGCCTATCTGGGTCATGCGAAAAAATGCCGGGATCTTTATCTAAAATCGCTTGACCTGTCAAAAAATGACAAAAAAATTCTGCTCAGGTATGCTGACCAGATGATGATGTGGGGCGATTTCCATGGTGCGGAGAAGGTGTATCGCAACCATCTCAAGGCGCAGCCGGATGATGTTGAAGTGATGCTTCGCCTTGCCCTCGTCCTTCTCAGTTCGGAGCGTTATGAAGAAGCGGAAGGACTCTATCAAAGACTGCTTTTGAACGATCAGGCAACAGATAAGGTTCTTTTGGAACTTGCGAAACTGAAGATTTCGGAAAAAGATTTTGATGCAGCATTGTCATTCGTGGACCGATTCCTTTCTGGCAATCAGGGGGGGAAATCAGGGCATCTCGTCAGGGCCGATGCCCTCTATGCTGCAGGTAAACATAAAGAGTCCCTTGAAGCCTATCAGTTCCTTACGACCGATCCGTCTTACCGGTTAATTGGTCTCTCTGGAATGGGGAAGGCATATCTCAAACAGGAGTTACCGGAAAAAGCAACGTCGTCTTTTGAAAAGGTCTATCAGGCCGAACCTGAAAATGTCGAGGCCCAGTTCCATCTGGCCGGTCATGAACGGGTGAAGGACGATGATTTTGTGAAAGAGATTCTGCGTTCTGCGGAAGGAAAACCACGGAAGCTGGAAACCTGGGCTCGATTGTATGCGACGAAAGGGCTCAATGATATTGCCCTGAAATGCTATCGGGCGGCACTTTCAGAGGATTCTCAGTATTTTCCTGCCCGAATCGGACTCGCGGAGATGCTTGCCATTGATCATCAGTATGACGCTTCCGTCAGCCTTTACAGGGAACTGGCAGGGGAATTCCCGGAAGTGTCAAAGATATTGATCGGCCAAGCCCGCGTCCTTGGGTGGTCCAAAAGGTATCAGGAATCCATCGAACTCTATGAGAAGATTCACCGGATCAATCCAGTCGATCCTGTTGTTCTCAGGGAGAAAGCCAGAGTGGCTGTATGGGGAAAACTGATTGACGAAGCCATGTGCAGTTATGGGGAGCTTCTCTCGCCGACGGTAGACGGGGAGCTGGTCACGGGCCTTGCCACCTTGGCAATGAAGGTCAAGGACAAGGATTTCATACGTTCATACAAACGACTGAGAGAAAAGGTAGAGAAGGGGTCTGTTTACGAAGGATATGAGGCCTTCGATCAGGACTTTAAGTCGTACTCCAAAAGCCTGTCTCCAAAATTGCGTAAAAAGATTCAATCCAAACAGGTCGAGTTGCTTTCGACCTACCGGATACAGAAAGCCGCTTATCTGGAGAAACAGGCCAAAGCGCTCGTCTGGAACAAGCGTTTCACCCGCGCCATGGGCGTTTATGAAGAACTGGTGCAGTTTAATCCCGGAAATGAAGAAGCGATCTTTGACTATGCCCAGGTTGAGTGTAGCCTGGGACTCTGTGACCGGGAGGCAAAGACATATAAAAAACTCCTCCATGTTGATCCCCTTCACGGCCTGGCAAAACAGGCCCATCACAGGCAGGAAATAAGAAAAAATCCTTCTCTTGAGTTGAGTCACTCGTATTGGAAAGAAGAGGGCAGAGGGGATTTGGCAAGAATCAAGCGCAACCGGTCGGATCTTCTCCTTGATATTCCTGTCTGGTGCCGTTATCATCTGGGGATCATCGGTCATCACTGGATCGAAAATCCCGACTTCACGGGCAAATCCTATGATGCCAACGGCTATACCATTCAATTTAAAGGGGTATTAAGCCCGCATGTGAAAGGCGAAGCGGCGTGGACCCACAAGGAATACAGTGACAGCAGTTTTAAAAGCAAAGATTCAGGATTCGGACATGTCTGGTTCAATGTTCGTGACGATGTAGTCCTTGGGGCAGGATTTGACCGGACGGACGAGCTCTACAACTATTTTGGATTAAAGCAGGGGCTTCAGGCAGACACAGCGTGGGTTTCTTTTTCTTCCCCTGTCAGCCGGCAACTGGAAATCAGCGGTGCTTTACGTTATCTGGACTACAATGACAGCAACAGCGGTCAGTACCATTCCCTTTCCGCCGCCTATGCCTTTACGGATCATCCCCGGATCTTTAAGGTGATCCTTTCCGGAGACTACCGAGACACGCGTCAGGAAAATATATCAAAATACGATACATCGGGAAACCTCACCGATATCACCCATCCATACTGGACACCTAAGAATTACATTGGAGGCGGCATCACACTGGAGTGGTATCATGATCTGTCCAAATTCTTCTTTTGCGGAAGCGAACTTCATTTCTATGATCTACGCTTATCGTTCGGTACCGATTCAAGCAGCAATGCTGCGGTTCGGCTGGAAGGTGAATGGCATTATGAATTTTATGATCACTGGAGCGTCGGTATAAAAGGAACCATCCATCGTTCCCGGGAATGGGATGCCGACGGGTTATTCGGAAACATCAAATATCAGTTTTGAGACCATGCAAAAAAGCAAACAGGACAGAAAAGCAAAGATTGCCTTCGGAGCCATTTTCCCCATTCTCGCAATTATTCTCGCGACAATGTACCTGATGGTCAGAACTCTGATCATCATCTTCTCGGATTATCTGTGGTATGAAATCGTCGTGGCTTGGTTGCTTCTTTTTGCGGAAGCCTTCATTTTTATCCATGGCATCGGATATTTTCTGGAGATTTACCATGTCACCGTCCATCGAGATATGCTGAGGAAATCACGGGAACCGGCCCCGCCACTGACAGTTTATCCGCCGGTAGCTATTATTGTTTCTTCTTTCAAGGAACCGTTACATGTAATCGAAGATACCTTGTTGAGTTTTTACAACCTCAAGTACCACAATAAAAGAATCTATTTCCTTGACGACACCCGCTATGACCTGCCGGCGGATGATTCCGAATCAATGAAATCATACCGACAGTCGATTGATGACCTCTGCCGGCGGATCGGCGTCGATCTGTTCCGGCGCAAATGGCGGGGAGCGAAGGCAGGTATGGTGAATGACTTTCTTGATTTTCTTGAGGGACGACAAAAAGAGGGTTTTGAATTTTACCCTTTCAGCGGTGAGAAGAAAAAAGATACGGAAAAATATATCATTGTTTTTGATGCGGATCAGAACCCTTTCCCGGGCTTTGTCGAGCCACTCGTTGCGAAAATGGAAGCGGATCCGAAACTCGCATTCATTCAGACTCCCCAGTATTACACCAATTTTGAACAGAATCGTGTCGCCAATGCGGCGGGTCTGCAGCAGGCCGTATTTTACGAGTATATCTGTGAGGGGAAAAGCATTGAGGATGCCATGTTTTGTTGCGGCACCAATGTCATTTTCAGGCGTGAGGCGTTGATGGATGTGGGGGGATTTGATGAATCGTCGGTGACGGAAGATTTTGCGACATCCCTGAAGTTTCACATGAACGGCTGGAAATCCGCCTATCACAGCGAAGTTCTCGCCTTCGGCATGGGACCGGAGGATCTGGGCGGTTATTTCAAACAACAGTTCAGGTGGGCTCTTGGAACCGTGGGGCTCCTGCGGCAGGTCCTCGCTTACTTCATCAGAAATCCCCGTAAGCTGCCTTTTATCAAATGGTGGGAATATTTCCTCTCAAGCACCCATTATTTCATCGGCCTCGTATTTTTAATTCTTGTGATGTGTCCGATTCTATTCCTCTTTTTCAGTGTGCCAAAGTACTTTGCCAGGCCGGAGATCTATGTCATCTTTTTTTTGCCTTACCTTGTCATCACGATTTACACCTTTTTCCAGACATTGCGTCAACGCCAGTATCGAGTCAGGGATATAGTAAAGGGCCAGCTTTTGATGGCCATTACCTTTCCAGTTTATATCAAGGCGTCGTTTTTTGCCCTTTTCGGATACAGGGGACGCTTTGTTGTTACGCCAAAAGGAGGCAGTGCCGCACTGCCCCTGAAAGACCTGTGGGCGCAGCTTGTGCTCGCCGTCTTAAGCTTTTCCGCCGTTGTCTGGGGAATCAATCGGCTTATCTATGAGCGGGAACCCATTGCAGCCCTTATGGTCAATATGGTCTGGTGTCTCTATCATTTTATGATTTTATCCTCCGTTTTTTATTTTAACGATCCTGAAGGAAAGATTATGGTATGATATTAAAAAATATGTGCACAGGTTTAAGCATTTTGCTCCTTCTCGCTGCCTCAGGATGCGCCGCTTATGCAACACCCCGGGATGGTCATTTCAGCCCTCCTTTCTGGGGGGTTGCCTTGGACGGATATCCACTGACGGAGGAGCGATTAAGGCAGATCGAGAAAGAAACAGGACTGCCTTCCCATCTTGTCGTCTTTTTTTTGCAATGGCCTGCGCCGGCTGATAAGGGGTCTGCAAATTTCCCGGAAGAAACATTGGATGCCATCTGGAATACAGGGGCCATTCCCTGCCTGACGTGGGAACCGATGTACTATGTGAATGGTCAGGAGGACATGGCGCCCTATGAAGCAATCGTCAGTGGAAGTTATGATTCATATATCCTGGAGTTTGCCAGACGGGCCCGGTTATGGGAAAGGCCTTTCATGATCCGCTTCGCCCACGAAATGAATATCGACCGTTACCATTGGGGAACGGAGAAAACGTCATACGGGCCTGACAGTCCGGAAATCTATAAAAGGTTGTTCCGGCATGTGGTGAACCTGTTCCGCAAGGCCGGGGTGAAAAACGTTCTGTGGGTGTTCTGCCCCAATGCCGAGTCCGTGCCGAATGTGTCCTATGATCCGAGGGCGTCATGGAACCGGGTAGCAAATTACTATCCGGGAGATGCATACACGGATATCATGGGAATGGATGGATATAACTGGGGAATCAGCCAGACAAAAGAAAAACACGGCTGGAACAGCCGCTGGCAGTCTTTTGAAGAAATATTCAAATCGGTTTATGGAGAGCTGCGCACATTGGCGCCTCATAAGCCGGTCATTATTTTTGAAACGGCGTCAGTCACGCAGGGTGGAGACAAAACGCGCTGGATCAAGGAAGCATTCGAAACCCTGAAGAAGTGGCAGATTCGGGGTATCGTCTGGTTTCAGGTTTTGAAGGATGCGGATTGGCGTATCCAGAGTGGAAGCAACAGCGACGATGCGAAAATCATTCGCAGGGACATTTTTACTTCCCAGGAGTGGTTGAGAGGTTACGTGAAATGAAGAAGGAACAATTACTGAGACACTGTCAGGAAGCCATCAAGACGGAGGAAACTGCGAATACCGTTTACCTGAAGCATCTTTCTGCTATTGTGCTTCGATCCGGTCTGCCTGAGTCGGACATCGCAAAGATCAAAGATACAATTGAATTTCTGATTGCTATAAATACGACGCACAAGGAACTGCTTCAGTTGCTGGTAAATCGGATTCTGGAGGAAGACATCGATGTTTACTAAACAGGATTTCACAAGTTATTACAATCAGATCCTCGACATCGAAAGAAAGATGGAGGAGACATACCAGTATCTATACGATCAGATAACGCACCCGGAATACCGGAACATCTTTGCGCAACTGGTTCATGAAGAAAGAATGCACCAAGCGAAAGTAGATGCAGTTGTCGATCTTTTCCGCTAACGCCAGGCTTTGCTTTCTGCGCCGCATTCTTTAAAAGCAGCCACAAACGGATAAAACGAATGTACATGGACCAGAAAAGAAAGAATAAAATCTCGTGTCTGATAATCTTATGTGGCAAATCTTGATCCTGTCGTTTCTCATGTTCGCATGTCCAATCCATGCTGCGGAAGATAAACCGTTTGAGGCCTGGGATGACTATATGGGGAATAAAGCGGAAGAACGTCGGGAATCAACCTCTCTCTCACGTTCCTTAGCGATCGAGGGTGTGAGATTTTATCAGCACTACATTTCTCCCGTTATCGGGGACCGTTGTCCCATGTATCCATCATGCTCTGCCTATAGTATCGAGGCCATAAAGAAACATGGTTTCTTTGTCGGCGTCATCATGACAACCGATCGTCTCATTCATGAAAGTGATGAGATGAATCTCGCACCGCTTATACAAACAGGAGATGAATTAAGAGCCTGGGACCCTGTGGAAAATAATGATTTCTGGTGGGCCGATAAGAAGAAATAGTTTAATCCATCGTGAAGCTTGAACGGAAGTCACCCCGGAGGTAATTATGGAAAATACGACATGCGTAAGAACCGGCAGCGGCGTCGCCGAGATCAAACAGGCCATTCTTGACAACCTTGTCTGCATTCAGGGCCGATTTGCCCCCGTTGCATCCAGAAACGACTATTATCTTGCCGTCGCCTATGCGGTGCGCGACAGGATACTGGCGCTCTGGGCGAGGACGGCGCACACCTACTATGCGAAAGCCAGCAGAACCGTCTGTTATCTCTCGGCGGAATTTCTTCTCGGCCCGCTTCTGGAAAACAATATGATCAGTCTCGGTATCTATGAGGATGTGAAACAGGCGGTCGATGAACTGGGTCTTGACTTTCATGAACTGATTGACCAGGAAGAAGAACCGGGACTGGGAAACGGCGGACTCGGGCGGCTGGCCGCATGCTACCTGGATTCCCTCGCAACGCTCAACATCCCGGCTATTGGCTATGGCATCCGCTATGAATTCGGCATCTTCACGCAGGAAATACGCGACGGATGGCAGGAGGAAGTCGCCGATCAGTGGTTGCACAAGGGGAATCCCTGGGAAGTGGCGAGGCCGGAAATTACCTACGATATTCCCTTCGGCGGCCATACCGAAGGCAGGTACGATGAATCCGGCAGATACCGCGTCTTCTGGATTTCCGACCATCAGGTGCGCGGCATCGCTTACGACACCATGATAACCGGCTACGATTCCAATACGGTCATCATGCTGCGACTCTTCAAGGCGGAGGCGACCACGTCCTTTGATTTCCGTTCGTTCAATGTCGGCGATTACTATGGCGCTGTTCACGACAAGATCGGGTCTGAAAACCTGACAAAAGTACTCTATCCAAATGATGAACCCCTTGCGGGCAGGCAGTTGCGGCTGATGCAGCAGTTATTCTTTGTGTCCTGCGCCTTGCAGGACATGATCCGGATCTATTTGCAGCGGGAAAAAACGCTGGAGAAATTCCACGAAAAGTATGCTGTCCAGCTCAACGATACCCACCCGGCCATAGGTGTGGCCGAACTGATGCGCCTCTTGATCGACGTCCATTGCATGGGGTGGGATAAAGCGTGGGAGATTACGAAAAAAACCTTCTGCTATACCAATCATACCCTGTTGCCGGAAGCGCTGGAGAAATGGTCGGTTCCTCTCTTTCAGATCATTCTGCCGCGCCACCTGGAGATTATTTATGAGATCAACCGGCGGTTTCTGGATGACGTCCGCAGCGACTTTCCCGGAGATGAAAGCATGATCCAGCGGCTTTCCCTCATCGAGGAAAGCGGCGAACGCTATGTCCGTATGGCAAATCTCGCTTGCGTCGGCAGTCATAAAATCAACGGCGTTGCCAGGATGCACACCGATCTTCTGCGCGAACTGGTCCTGACCGATTTTAGCCGGATCTCTCCGGAGAAATTTCTGAATGTCACCAACGGCGTCACGCCGCGCCGCTTCATGGCCTTATCCAACCCTCCCCTCGCCGCTCTCATCTCCGAGAGGATTGGTGACGGCTGGATCAAGGATCTCTCACAACTTAAAAAACTGGAAACATGCACGCAAGACCGTACATTCCTTGATCGCTGGCAGGCGGTCAAGCGCAACAACAAGCAACTCCTTTCGGAAATTATCAGGAAGCGCACGGGTATCGTGACGGACCCCGATTCGCTCTTCGACATCCATGTAAAAAGGATTCACGAATACAAGCGCCAGCATCTTAATGTGCTGCACATAATCACGCTTTATAACCGGATCATCAACGGGCTGACCCAGGATATGCCGTCGCGCACGATGATCTTCGGCGGTAAGGCTGCCCCCGGATATTTCATGGCCAAGCTGATTATCAAGCTGATCCATTCCGTTGCCGAGGTGATCAACAACGATCCCCGGGCGGAAAACCTTCTCAAGGTTGTTTTTCTTCCAAATTACAGCGTCAAGAATGCTCACCGTGTCTATCCGGCGGCCGATCTGTCCGAACAGATTTCAACTGCCGGCAAGGAGGCGTCCGGCACGGGGAACATGAAATTCTCCATGAACGGGGCCCTGACGATCGGAACCCTGGATGGCGCAAACGTTGAAATCCGGGAAGAAGTCGGTGCTGAAAACTTCTTTCTCTTCGGGTATACCGCGGAAGAGGTGACACAGAAGAAAAGCGACGGCTACCGGCCGCAGGATGCCATTACAGCCCATGACGGACTGTGCGGGGCGATCGAACTCATGGAAAGCGGCATTTTCTCCCGCGGCGACCGGGAAATGTTCCAGCCCCTCACGCGGACACTCCGTGAGCACGATGAGTATATGCTGTGTGCCGATTACCCGTCGTATATCGGTCGCCAGGAACAGGTCGGCCGAACCTACCTGAAGCAGGAAGAATGGCTGCGCATGAGTATACTGAATGTGGCAAGGATGGGGAAATTCTCTTCGGACCGGGCTATCGGTGAATACTGCGATCACATCTGGCAGATCACACCGGTCGTAATCGATTAGCGGGCGAAGGCCGGTGATTCACCTTTTATCAGAGAGGAATGACATCCGTTCGCCCACTCTCTCCGTCAAGGTAGAGAAGCTGGTCAGCGTATGCGGAATTTCGACCCGACAGGAGGCGGATGGCTTCAAAAGACGCAAGACTCCCGATAACGGCAGGAGTCGGCCCAAGGACGCCCAGGAAGTCGTTTGACGGATCATCTTCTGCCTGGCGCCCAAAAATGTCGTGCAGATCCAGAAAGGATTCCGGAAGGAATGTGCTGATTTGACCCCACCATCCGGTCGCAGCGGTATGAATGAAGGGCACTCTCATGCGCTTCGCAGTTTCCGCCAGCAGAAAACGTCCCGGAAGGTTATCCATTGCATCCATCACCAGATCCATCCCTTCAACCAAAGCTCCCGCATTGTCCTCGTCCATGAGCTTGGAAAACACCTCAACCTCTATCAGTGGGTTCATGGCTCGCACACGCTCTCCTGCCACCTCTGCTTTGGGGCGTGAGAGCTCCTGCGTATCGCAAAACCACTGGCGATTGAGATTGGAGGGGACAAATACGTCTCCATCCACCAGACGCAAAGTGCCCACTCCGGCACGCGCCAGGAGGTTGATGAGAACCCCACCAAGTCCTCCACAACCGCAGACAAGCACCCGGCTTTCGCAGATGCGTCTTTGTTCGGCAAGGGTCAGGGCATGGAAGTTTTTTGCATAGCGCAGGGGAATGATTTTTCTTTGGAGAGCCTCGATCTGAGCATCCCGGGGGGAAAGCCGGCTGCTGTGCGCCCACTTAAGAAGATCATCATCTTCTATCACAAGTTGCGACCCCCCCAGGAGGTCACTCGGGTAGGCCAGATTCTCCAAACAGGTCTCGCCGACGGGTTCTTGTTGACCCGAATCACCGGCTTGTTCTCTCTGTACAGTTTCTTTCATGGGTTCCTCTTCTCCAGCTGCCGCGACCCAACGAAACAACAAAATGCGACTCTGTAGAATGTGTGATTACGGGCAAAGCCAAATGTTCATGGACAAAAAACGTGATTGATAAGAATTTGATATTGTTGGGACGAACTATACGAAAGACGTTCTGGGGTGTCAATGAAATAATGACTGCAAAATGTAAGGTTGAAATATTTCAAAAAAACTTTGTCAGGTTCACAAAAATAGTTGACACCATGAATCATTTTTTGGTAGAAGGAGAACCTGTGTAGTGCGCAGAGGGGTCTTTGGAAGACCCGATGAATCTGGCACCCGAGATGTTCTATTTCTCGACCTTAATCTTTCTATTCAACTGCCTGTTTGGCCTTATTGTGATACCCTTGGTTGCTTTAAGAGACAACGAAAAGCTCGCGGGGTGAAACCCCATGTCCATATTTTCTCGTGGTTGTGATGAATGTGGCCGGCCTGAGGAAAACTTCAGGCTTTGTGAGAGCAGATGTATGCTGCAGAGTTGTCCTGAATGCACGTTTCTTTTACAGCTTTATGGCACTGGTTGCGGAAATATTCATGTTTATTATCTATGCCGTCAATGTTATGAGGAACGTATTGCGAGGGGGTTTGTTGAGCCCTAAGAAAGGAGGTGTGAGCGACTTTCCAGAAAGTGTTGGCATCACTAACTTTATCTTTATTAACAACAAAAGGAGGATTACATGGATCTCGACAAAAGGATGACGCTCAAGGATGCGGTAGCAAAGTTCATCCATGATGGCGATACGCTTTACTACGGGGGCTTCCAGATTCACGTTCCCATGGCCCTGACTCACGAAATCATCAGACAGAAGAAGAGGAACCTGACCACTATCGAATCCTCAACGGACGTGGGTGGTCTGGATATCATGGTGGGCGCCGGTTGTGTTTCGGAAATTCACACCGCCTGGATCATGAACTGGTATGTGAAGGCCCCCTATGCCATTCGCCGGGCATTCAATGAAGGCAAGCTCAAGAGGTATGACATCTCCAACTTCGGCGCCACCAGCGCCATGATGGCAGGCTTTCTCGGCATTCCCTTCATCCCCATCCGGGGGAATATCGGCACGGATATGCCCAAAAACAACCCGATGGACCTCAAGCTCGTTGAAGATCCTTTCACCGGTGAGAAGATAATGGCTGTGCGCGCGTGGCGTGCCGACGTGGCGATCATACACGCCCAGAAGGCCGACCGCTTCGGCAATGTGATCTCCTATGGAACGCGCGGCGTCACCGACGAATTCGGCGCCATGGGAACAAAGCGGGGCGTCATCGTTACGGCGGAAGAAATTGTAGAGCCGGAGGTAACCAGAAGCGATCCTGACCGCACGATTGTCCCCTACTACAAGACTCTGGCCGTTGTCCACTGCCCGTATGGCGCTCATCCTTCGGCCTGCCGCGGCTACTACGGCCTGGACATCCGCTTCAGCCAGTATCAGGGCAGATATGAGCGGCACGCGGAACTCCTGCCTGCCTTCCTCGATGAATGGGTCTATGGTTGCAAAGACCAAGAAGCGTACATCGAGAAATATAAATCGAAATTCGGCCAGGAAGGCCTGGATCGGCTGAAACCCAAGCTCGGCTTTACGCCGAGCCCAAAAATGGGTGTCGATTACGGGTACCATGATCCGGTATGCTGGAAGGGTGTGCCCATGTACACTGATGACCGGCTCAAGGCCTACGAAGACGCAATCGCTGCTAAGAAAGGGGGTAACTAACTATGGCTGATTATAAACTGACAGAACTTATGACAATCCGCTGTGCCAGGGAAATTGCAGACGGAGAGGTTGTCTTCGTGGGAGTGGGACTGCCAATTATGGTGGCCGCATATGCCTTTGCCACCCACGCCCCGAACATGATTATGATGACCGAAGGCGGCGCTATCCGGGCGACGGCGCCTCCGGCCCTTGCGATCACCGTGGATGACCCTGCTGCTTTCCTCGGGGCCGATGCAACTTTCGGCATGCTGGCCACCATGGCCGCCCTGCAGCGGGGCGAGGTTGACGTTGCCTTCATCGGCGGCGCCCAGATCGACAAGTTTGGAAACATCAACTCGACGGGCGCAGGGGACTGGTCCAAGAAGGAAAGCTTCACCTACTTTGCCGGAAGCGGTGGCGCGAACGACATGGCGACTTCGGGGAAAAGGGTCCTTGCCATTATGCCCCAGGATAAAAAGAAGTTCGTCGAAAAATGTGAATACATTACCACTCCCGGCTTTCTGGGCGGCCCGGGGGAACGCGAGAAGTGCGGTATGATCGGCGGGGGACCGAACTGTGTGGTCAGCACCATGGGTGTCTATTTGTTCGACGATAAAACCAAGGAGATGTACCTGTCAGAGTTCTTCCCCGGCCAGTCCGTGGAGAAGATCAGTGCCGCCTGCGCATGGGATCTCAAGGTATCGCCCACTGTAGTAGAAACCACTATCCCGACCGCGGAGGAGCTTACGATCCTCAGATCCCTTGACCCGACCGGTTTCTACCTCGGATAGTTGTAAAGAAATCCTAACCGTACCATAACTGAGAGAGCGGTGTTTGAAAAAACACCGCTCTCTTTAGGGAAATTTACCTGATAAGCATCTGATTGAGGTCCTCAAAAAGAGGCCAGGTCCGCATCAGCAATTATTCCCTCATCAAAAAGACTTACAAACAGCTGTTGTATAGTTGCGCAATATGCCTGCGAAAAGAACGGGAAGAATATACTAAGGCGACAACTCGTAATTAATGAAAGTAATTCAGCTTCTTTTGTATAGTGATAAGTTGCACTTTAGCGTCCAATAGTTAACAGGTGATATCATCGAACGAACACTTGTAGCGGTAGGCTCTGGAAATGGCAACGGGAATAAACTTCAGGAAAGATACCTGAAATACCGGCATTATTATGTGGGCATTGACATTTCCGGCTTTGGCGGGTATGGCAGAGCCGTATATGTCCAACTTCTGCCCGTGTTTGATCAGTGGTTTGAAAGGAAGTCTCTAAATGACATCCCCGAGATCATGCCTTTTCTGGAAGACAAATCATATCTTGATGATCATCCCGATTTCAGAGAGGAAAGAGGAGGCGTGATCAGCTATCACATAAAAGTGCTGGCCCTGAGTATGAGCGGACTTATTCTGGATCAGAACAAGGATGCAGTTTCGAGGCAACTGCTGCGGGACGTGGTCTTTGACGTTAGAAGACATACCAGATCGTACGATTACTCAGACCGATTGTGTTTTTTTATCACGGTCAGAATGTTTATAGATACGGTGAAGGAAAAATTTTCTCATTTCGGCAACCAGGTGACAGATCTGTCTCTTCAGGATTTTGCCAATGGGGATACCCTAAACCCAAAACCACAGCAGGTGATCAGTATCCTGTGATATTTATCCAGACCGAAAGACAGGGATGAGTTTCCGCGCGGGGCAGTACCCTTGAGAGCTTTGGTATAGAAGCAACGGGCGTTTACTTTGATGCAGGGAGCCACTCACTGACGACTTTTTCTACAATCTTATAGGGATTTACCTTGTGTTCCATAATCGCCCCCACCATAACTTCGATCCGGCTGTTTCTATCGAGGCGCTGGCGAATAATACGAAAGAGTTCATGGTGAATCATCTGAAGGGTTTCCTGGCGGGTACGTTCGCGACGCTTTACTATAAAATCACCGGATTCTTCCAGATATTTCCGGTGTGACATGATGGCATCCAGGAGATCGTCTTCCCCCTTCCCCTCCACGGCGACGGTTTTGACGACCGGCGGTACCCACGTCCGCTTCTTCATATGGACGTCCTGAGCAACCCGGAACATCACTTCGGAGTAGAGCTGATCGGCTCCCGGCCGGTCGGATTTGTTAATTACGTAAATATCGGCAATTTCCATGATTCCCGCCTTCATGCTCTGGATAACGTCTCCCATTCCCGGAACCAGCACGACACATGTGGTGTCTGCAACGCGCATGATATCCACTTCGTCCTGTCCCACGCCGACCGTCTCGATGATGACGATATTCTTGCCCGACGCGTCCAGAACCTTTGTCGCTCCCTGAGTAAACTGGGCGAGACCGCCCAGAGCGCCACGAGTAGCCATGCTGCGCATGAAAACGCCCGGATCAGAGCTGTGACGGGTCATACGAATCCTGTCCCCCAGCAGGGCGCCTCCCGTGAAAGGGCTCGATGGATCGACGGCAACAATCCCCACGGTAAGATCTCTTTG
>JBAWYD010000047.1:0-18267 GCA_037143735.1 Deltaproteobacteria bacterium | reverse complement strand
AATGATCCTGTCTAATACTCTATCATGTTTTGTGCAAGAGGTGGGGTTCACTCCATTCCTGGTGTATGTTCAAACGAAGCATCCCGATAAAGGGTACAATCTTTTAGGGGCTTATTAGCGACCCACGCCACCGGGGTGGCGCTTTATCATAGATTAACTTTGTTGAAGTTACTCAGAAGTGATCTGGTTAATTACAGCCGGACACCCGACTACGTTCCCGATGCCGTTTCTCTCATAGTGAGGGAAACGGTTAAAATGTCTGGAAAGTCAATACAGGCGATGCATAGAGCACTTCCAATTTTGAAACTTTCCGATGGGATTCAGGCGGTCCTCCGGGAGGGAAGGTTGCCCGTCTCCCGGGGGATGTAAATCTACACCAGAGATTCCACCCGGAGCTTCACATCCAGGGTTTCATTGGCTTCCCGAAGGCTTTCATCGGGAGCATAGACGGCCACAACCGCCGATTTTTCAGCCTCCGTGAAGTAGTCTCTGGTCGCTTCATGCAGGCTTTCCGGTGTCATGTCGAGGATTTCACTGCGGAATTTCAGACGATCGTCGTCGGAAAGGCCCATGAAATCGCGAATCATGGCAATATATCCCCGGCCTGACGGGTCCATGGGCTTATCGATGGCCCCGATGGTTCCGATAATCGCTTTTTCCAAATCTTCCAGGGATACCCTGTTTGTAGAGAGAAGATGTAACGCATCACGGTAAACATTCAGTGTTTTCACGATGTGGGGATCCCTGTACGAAAGCAGTGACAGGGTGCCGCTGACAGGGTCATACTGTGACATGCCACCATAGGCGCCTCCCTGAACCCTGATCTGTCTGTACAGATATCCGCTCGACAATTCTCTTGACAGAAGGAACAACGGTGCGGAAAGTGGGTCGCCGTAGGCTGGTGCCGGAAGCACCATGGCCACATAGGCGACCTGGGCGGGGATGGATACGCCCACATGGGCCGGGGAAAAAACGGGGATGCTCGGGTTTCCCATGCCCCTTTCGGATGACAGCCGTCTGACAAGCCCGGACGCAACGTCCGACAGGAGGGATAATCCTTCCCGGTCTGCCGTCAGATTGAGATAAAGCCGCTCTTTTCGAAAAATCATCTCCCCCAGGCGGCAGAGTCTGTCAAGAAGGTCGTCTTTCCCGCCGGTGAACCGGTCCGCCATGCGGTTCATAAATCTGAGCTGGGTCCTGCCGTGCCACTGTTCGTCCCGGTATGCCGGCAGGGAAAGGGATGCTCCGGCCGCCCTTCTGGCGAAGATATGCCCGGATGGCACAACGGAGGCGTGTAGGCCGTTTTTCCTTTCTGCAATGAGATCACGCATGCGGGCCTCATCGGAGATGTCTCCCGCAACCAGAATGTCGGACAGGATATTTACGGCATCCTGGACATTTCGATAGAGGGCTCTCACCCGGAAGATCATCTTCTGCCAGTTCGCTCTTCCGTCCGTTGTCATTCCCGCGGACAGATGATACCCGAATCCGCCCGTCTTCAGGGCGATACGCTTGGCCATTTTCTCGTAGTCCAGATCTGCCGCCCCCATGTTGGTCATCAGCTTCCCCAGAATGGGTAGGTATGGCTGGAGATCTTCCGGGATGTCGGAGATGTCAAATGCCGCATCCAGATAGGCGATGCCGTTGGTGAACAGGTCGTGTGTCATGGCGGGCACACCGTGGATGACGGTTTTTCCGGTGGGGATCCGTTCTATGGTTCGAGAAATATCGTTCAGGTGCAGTCTCGGGAGTGATAAAGCGGCTTCGGGGCTGTCCGGCTCAGCCTGGAATTTTTTCAGTGATGCGGCCTCCTCGCGGATATTTTGCAGTTCCCCGGAGGAGAGAGATTCTTTGATACGGGACATTTTCTCCCGGTAGATCCCTTCCTGTTCTGACTGATGGGTACTGCTCGGCTCCAGCACCGCCAGGAGGCGGTGAGGATTGTCCAGAAACCATGTCTGCACCATGTCCTGAAACAGGCTGGGATGAGCTTCCCATTTCTTGCGGATACTGTCGATGATGCGGGGAAAGTTCAGTCCTGCCAGGGGATCCCCGTCGTAAAGCCAGGTATGGAAGACCCTGCCCATGAGGATGATTCCGTAGGGGTAGGCGCTGCGAATGATCTCCTTGCCGTGAAACTCGACCTGATGCAAGGTGCCTTCAATCAATTCCCTGTCAAAGCCGGACGCCACAAGGTTCTTCAAGGTATCCAGGACGAGGGCTTCTACCCGGGGGGCCTTTTCCGGGTCTGAACCACGCAGACCCACCACAAAGGCGACCTGTTTCAGATCTCTCTCGACGCCGGATACGGGAGACAGATCCTCCCCGAGTCCCGAGTCGATCAGTGCCTTGCGGAGGGGGCCAGCAGCGCTTCCGATCAGAATTCCCGATGTGATCTGCAGGAGGATGGACGTTTCGTCGTCGGTGTTTTCCGCCGTCATCCATGCCACATTGATCGTCGTTTTCCCCTGAGGATTCTCCTGACTTTCTATGGGATACGTTGCACGAACGGATGACGGCTCCCGCCATCTCGGCTGGCTTTTAATGATGGAATTCACATCGTTTCGTTCAAAACCCTCCAGCATTTCGGAGAGGAATGAGAGGTGGTCCGCCGTCGGAATGTCTCCATACAGGAAAAAACGGGCGTTGGAAGGCGAGTAGTAGGTGCGATGAAACGCCTTGAACTGTTCGTAGGTAAGGAGGGGGATATCTTCCGGATCTCCGCCGGAATCGAAGGCGTAGGCGGTATCCGGATAGAGGTTTTCCTGGATCATTTTGTACATGAGAGACTCCGGGGAAGAATAGGCGCCCTTCATCTCATTATAAACAATCCCTGAGGTGATCAATCCACTCGCCTGGTCATCGGGTTTTTCAAACTCCAGATGATGCCCCTCCTGAAGAAAGGTTTCCTTCAGAAGCCTGGGGTGGAGGACCAGATCGGTATACACCCTGGCGAGGTTGAAAAAATCAGTTCTTGTCTGACTGGCCGCGGGATAGATTGTTTTATCAGGGTATGTGAATGCATTGATAAAGGTCTGCAGCGTTCCCTTGAGTAACTCATTGAACGTATCCTTCAGAGGATACCGATTGGAGCCGGCAAGCACGGCATGTTCCAGAATATGGGGGACGCCCGTGGAATCGGAAGGCGGGGTGCGGAATCCGACGGCGTAAAGATTTTCCCGGTCGTCACAGTGGAGGTGAAGGAACTTCGCGCCGGTCTTTTCGTGTTCTGCTTCGTAGGCCGTTATCCTGATTTCCGGGATCTGTTCCACCCGGAGGATCTGAAACCCGTGACGTTTATCTCCCTCGGCGAGGGTCGTATCGGGGCATTTTTTTTCTATAACCGTCATGTTTATTAAATCCTGCCTTCCTGTCTCAGCTTAGAAATGATTTGATTGATGTCCGGCAATACGGACATGGTCGCCTTTTCCCCCTCGAGGATGGCTTCGTGCCTCCTGGAAAAGTCTGAAGACCCGATGTAACCCACATTGGGCCTGATCACCACGTCCGCTTTACCTAACTGAATGAGGGAAATCTTGGCGTACATGATGCCGATCGATTGTAGTATCGTTTCCATCGTGGTCCGGGGTATGGTGGTGTCAAGACTCGATGATATATCAACGGCAATGACGACATCGGCGCCGTATTTCCTTGCCGCATCGATGGCCAGAGGGCTTACAACGCCCCCGTCCACATATGTCCCGCCCGATATTTTAGCCGGTTGGAAAATTCCTGGAATCGAACAGCTTGCCCGGACGGCCATTCCCGTGTTGCCCGTGCCGAAGACGATTTCTTCACCGGTCTGTATGTTTGTGGCGACCGCGTGAAAAGGGATACGCAACTTTTCAATGGGGGTATTGTTAAGGGCGCTGTTGACATAGTTTTCGAGTTTTTCTCCCCTGACAAATCCATTGTCGGGAAGCGTCAGGTCTATCAGGTCTTCCCTTTGAAGGGCAAAAGCCATCGTTTGCAGCTGATAGGCGTCATATCCGTAGGCATAAAGACTCCCCACAAAACTGCCGACGCTCGTGCCGATGATCATATGAATCGGAATTTTATGTGATTCCAGAACTTTCAGGACGCCCACGTGGGCAAACCCCTTGGATGCGCCTGCCCCGAGGACCAATCCTATCTTTGCAGGTTTCGGCGGTGGCAGAACCTGTTTGGGGACACAGGAGACAAGAATCAGGATAGAAACAATCAACATGACAAATAAACAGCCACGGTGATTTATTTTATTCAAAAAGTTTGGGCAATGCATTTCCAGCCGCCTCCCGTATATTTTCATCGTAAATGGATGACATGTCATTTGCTTCCGGATTGATTTCTATGCACCGGGCGCCGTGTTCTTTCGCAATTTTCGGAAAGCCCGCAGCAGGCCAGACAGCGCCGGACGTGCCGACGCTGATGAACAAATCGCATTGTCCGATAACCCGGGTGGCTTCATGGATGACATCCTGGTTCAGCATATCGCCAAACCAGATAATATCAGGGCGGAGCCAGTTGCCGCATTGTTCGCACCTGAAGCTTTTGTATTTTTCGTTTAGATCCACAATGATTCCGTGAACAGGGCATCTGACCCGCCAGAGACTGCCGTGCAGCTCAACAACCTCAAAGTTTCCCGCACGCTGATGCATGCCGTCGATGTTCTGCGTAACAATCGCAACGCCGGGGTGCTTCTTTGCAATGTCGGCAACGACAAAATGTCCCGGATGGGGCTTGCATGCGAGGACAGATTGCCTTCTCAATTCATGAAATTGCAATACCTTTTCCGGATTATCGTCAAATGCCTCCTGGCAGGCGTATTCCTCCCATCTGTACTGATTCCAGATACCTCCTCTTCCCCGGTATGTCGGGACACCGCTCTCGGCAGACATTCCCGCGCCGGTGAAAAAAACGATGCGCTCATAATCATCAGCTCTGATCGTCGTCATAGACCGTTACTCCCTGTACATTTATTATTCCTCCGGCAAGTAAAAATGTCAAAGCTTGTCATGCCGGACCCCGGATCGAGTCCGGGGCAGGCTTTGATACGGTTCGATCCGTTTATGCCTTCCCTTTTACAGGTTCTGCATCCGGGTTCACTGCGGGATCGGTTATGCACATCGGGCAGTAAGAGATCGACCAGACATGGTCATGGCCGGATGTTTTTACCACATCGCAGGCACAGTTTTCACACAGGGCGATGCCACACCCCAGACAACGGGTAAAGGCCTGCACGGCCTTACACATTTCGCAAAAAACCACTTTTCCCATATTTTTCAATGTCCCTTGACCTTTCTTGTCGGTTTGTCCGGAATCAGACCCCAGTTGCGTCTACTTCCTTGATCTTTTCTCTTCAATTTTCTTTACAATGGGCATGTCCTGTACACCGGTGTAAAAGACGATGAGCGTCACGGGCACGTTGCCGATGTTGATGCCGTTGTGAGGGGTATTCACCGCTTCGATGATCGCCTGGCCATTGCAGAATTCATATCGCCTTCCGTCCTCGAATTCCACTGCCAGCTTGCCCGCGATGACATAGGCATACACAGGCACGGGATGGAGGTGCCAGCCTGTTTCCCTGCCGGGGGCGATATCAACGATCATGGCTGTCACCTCGGCATTTTGTGTATGGGGGTACGCCACTTTCTGGCCGTTGCTTGACTTCGCCGATTTTACCAACACGTTTGCCTTGACGCCTGTGTCATAGTCATCCGCCAATGCAGGCCAGGAGACAAGCACAAGACACAAAATCCACAGAACCGCCATATATCTTGCATACGTACCTTCCTTTTTCATAAAGGTTCCTTCCTCATTCATTGATCTTAAACCATTTCATTGAAACATCTGTAAAGGAATCTGTCAATCCATAAGTCTTCTCATCACGACCTCGATGCGTATCTGCCGACGGGTAAAGTACCGGCGGGATAGAACAGGATGGTCAGGGGAATCACTTCATCCGGCTGAACAGGGCGCTCCCTACCAGTATCATCAGTACGGCGAAGACAGTGATGACGCCGAGATCAACATAGAGAGGGAAGGTGTTTACGCCCAGCAGGGCGCCCCTGACCCCATCAACGGTATAGGTCAGCGGGTTCAGCTTCACCAATTCCTGCAGCCAGCCGGGAAGACGGTCATCAACAGGAAAAAGGGCGCCGGACAGAAAGAAGAGCGGGAAAACAACGAATGTCGAGATGACCTGGAAACCCTCCAGACTCTCGAGGAAGGATCCGATGGCGAGCCCCATTGAGACCATTGCTACCGAAGTGATGAACAGGATGAGCAGGGCCAGCGGGATGCCCAAAGGGTTGATGGAGGAGAACAGGAAAGAGAACAGGAAGAGTATCAGTACCTGAAGGGTGACATCGGTGCAGCCACCGAGAACCTTGCCGAGGAATATGCTGATGCGCGATACAGGGGCCACCAGCACGGCCTTGAGGACGTCAAGCTTCCTGTCCCATACAATATAGAGACCGAAAAAAACGGATCCGAAGAGCACCGACATGGAGAGTATTCCGGGGTATATATAGTCCCGGTAATTGACCCCGTTGACATCAAGGCTGGCTCCCATGGCGTTGCCGAAGAGGAAGAGCCACATGAGGGGCTGGACGATGCTGGACACCACGCGGCTTTTTTCGCGCTGGAAGACTTTGATCTCACGCCACCAGACGGCGTATACGCCGAGACACTCTTTCCTGAATCGACCGTAATCCATGGTCTCAGTGTCCCCTCTGGCGGTATCGGGCCACAGATTCCACCCAGCCGCCGGAATCCTCGATTTCCTCTTCCCGTATGTCCCGTCCCGTCAGCTTGATGAATACGTCATTGAGCGTGGGCGCCCTCGTCTCCACACACTCCACGTTCCGGATATTCAAGAGGAGATCAGGCAGGTGGAGATGGGCCTCCTTCATGGTAATCTCCACTATGTCGTCGTTTTGCGTCGCCTCCGAGACGTAGGGCAGGGCGCGTATCCTGTCAAGGGGTGCCTCCTTCATCCGTATGATCACCATGTACCCGCCCATCGATTCCTTGAGATCCTCCGGGGAGCCAAGGGCGATGATCCTGCCATGGTCGATAATGCCCACCCGGTCGCAGACCTGCTCTGCCTCCTCCATGTAATGGGTGGTAAGCACGACGGTGGTCTGCTCCTTCTGAGCCATCTTCCTGATGTAGTCCCATATGCGCGCTCTTGTCTGAGGGTCGAGACCCAGCGTCGGTTCGTCGAGGAAAAGCACCGCCGGCCGGTGTAAAAGGCCGCGGGCCAGTTCAAGTCTTCGCCGCATCCCGCCCGAGTAAGTGCGTGTGATGTCTTCGGCGCGGGTCTTCAGGTCGACAAGTTCCAGGAGTTCCTTTATTCTTTTTTCCCGAATATCTGAGGGGACGCCATAGAGGAGTGCGTGGAGTTTGAGGTTCTCGCGGCCGGTAAGGATGGTGTCCAGCGTGGGATCCTGAAAGACGATGCCCACGTTGCGCCTCACTTCCGCAGGCTCCCTCACGACGTCATGGCCGGCTATGGAAGCGCTCCCTGAACTCGGACGGACGATGGTGCAGAGCATGCCGATGGTGGTGGTCTTGCCCGCCCCGTTGGGACCGAGGAGTCCGAAGATTTCACCCTTCTCTATGTTCAGGTCGATGCCCCGCACGGCTTGTATCCTGCCGTACGTTTTCGCAAGGGCGCGGGTTTCTATGATGGACATCTTTAATACGGGCTCCCTTCCAGGTCGGTCAAGTATAGGGAATAAGTGGCCCGAACGTCAAGAAGAAAGGAAGAGAACGACGGCGCCTTGGAAAAGAGGGGCTTTATTTCTTATTCAGCCAGGATTGACTGTCTGCCATCATGTCCAGATCCATCTTTATATTTCGTCCCTGTGTCGTCAGATAGTTGCCGATCATCAGACCGTTGGCGCCGGCCAGAAAAATCCAGGATTGATAATCCCTGAGCGTTACCTCTCTTCCCCCGCATATGATGATGTCTTTGCCAGGGTTGATCAATCTGAAAAGGGCGATACATTTCAAAGCCTCCGCAGGCGATAGGAGGGGACGGTTTTCCATTTTGGTGCCGCAGATGGGGTTGAGAAAGTTGATCGGTATCCCATCCACATCGAGGTCCCTGATGATGCATGCCAGTTCAACCCGTTGCTCCCAGGTTTCGCCCAACCCCAGGATGCCCCCCGAGCACACCTTCATGCCCGATGATTTTGCGATCCTTACCGCCTGAATATCGTCATCGTAGGAATGGGTGGTGCACATGTGATGAAAATAGCTCCGGGCGGTTTCCAGATTATGATGGTAAAAGGTAATGCCTCCCTCCTTCAGTCGACGCGCCATGGACGCGTTGATCATTCCGGGGGAAACGCAAATGGTAATCCCTGTTTTTTCGACAATCCTTGCGGCGGCGCCGCATGCAATAGAAACTTCTTTATCAGTTAGCATGTAACCGCTTGTAACCATGGAATATTTTGTGACACCCGCCTCGTGCATCCTGAGGGCGTGTTCCACAATGTCATCTTCCTTTAAAAAGGGGTACGTCTCAATTCCGGTTTGATGATACGACGATTGGGCACAGAAAGCGCAATCCTCCGAACAGAGACCTGATTTGGCGTTGATGATGGAACAGGCAATTATGGATTTCTTGAACCTCTTATTGATGTTGTTGGCGCAAAATAAAAGGTCCATCGTATCGGTTTCCGGAAGCGCCGCAAGTCCGCAGGCATCTTCATAAGAAACGGCGAATTCACCGTCATGGACGATTTTTTCCGCAACATGGGCGATTTTTCTATTGAGCATCTGTTTTTCTCCTTTGCCCGATGAGAGGGCGGACATCCCGCATAGCCTGCACTGTGGGTGGCAGGCGTCGTATTTGCGAACAGTTCCGGGGAACGCGCTTTGCCAGATACCAGAGTCGGAAGCATATGTCAACCACAAATAAATATATGGTTGACATATGGCCGGCAGGATGGTATAGGCCACGCCATGTCGACAAAAGACCAGCTTCTGATGAGTTTGAAGGCGGAAAAAGGATCATGGGTCTCGGGTGAGTTTTTGGGCCGCAGCCTGACAATCTCCCGGTCGGCCATCTGGAAGCATATCCGTACATTGAAAGATGAAGGGTATATCATCGAATCCTCGAGGAAAAAAGGCTACTTCCTCAGGCAGATGACCGATTCGCTCCTCCCGAATGAAATCAGGGAAGGACTGAAAACAAATGTATTCGGAAAGCGTGATATCGTTTATTTCAGGGAGACGGATTCCACCAATATCAGGGCAGGGCATTTGGCGGCTGAGGGAGCACCAGAAGGCACCGTCGTTATTGCAGAAAAGCAGACACAGGGGAAAGGAAGAAGGGGGAGGTACTGGTTTTCTCCTTCCGGTGAGGGGATATACGCCTCCGTTGTTCTGAGGCCGCGGATATCGCCGCACGAGGCGCCAAAATTGACCCTAATGGCCTCCGTTGCCATGGCTGAGACGATCCTTTCTCTTACACCTCTGCGCGTCAATATCAAATGGCCCAATGATATCCTCGTAAATGGAAAGAAACTGGCGGGTATTCTCACGGAAATCAGCGCCGAAATGGACAGGATTCACTATGTTGTCATCGGTATCGGCGTCAATGTCAACATGCCTTGTGAAAGCTTCCCTTCCGACATCAGAAACCTGGCCACATCCATTTTATTGGAGACGGGGGAAGTCTCCCAACGGATTACTCTCCTTCGCACCTACCTTGAGTGGCTGGAGATGTATTACGAAATGTTCAGCGTCGGAGGCTTCCACCCCATTATGAATCGATGGAAGCAGCTTTCGGATATGCCGGGAAAACAAATCCGCGTGGATTTAATTGATCATACGCATGAGGGAGTCGTTCAGGATATTGATGAAGATGGTTTTTTGATCCTGAAGGATCACGAAGGAAACCTCAGGAAAATCATTTCCGGAGATATAACGCTGTCGAATCATTTTAAAGATGAATAGCATCACGAAGGATTCTACCGTTTATCGACGTTTCACAATATCAATATGCGAATATTCAAAACGTATGGAACAGGGATATTCGTTTTGTTCAAGATTCGGAATTCAATGATCGGGGTTAAGATATGATAACCGCTGAACAGAAGGAAGTTTTGGAACGTGATGATAAAAAGTACATCTGGCATCCCTTTACCCAGATGAAGGGTTATATGGAGGAAAAACCTCTTATCATTGAAGGGGGGGAAGGATGCGTTTTGATTGACATCGACGGCAATCGCTACATTGACGGGGTTTCTTCTCTCTGGACCAATGTGCACGGCCACCGGAAGGAGACGCTGGATCATGCCGTCAGAAAGCAGCTTGGTAAAATGGCCCACTCCACCCTTCTGGGGCTTTCCCATATTCCGGCGATCCGGCTGGCGAAAAAGTTGATTGAGATCGCCCCGAGGGGATTGACGAAGGTTTTCTATTCCGACAACGGCTCCACGGCAAATGAAATTGCCCTGAAGATGGCCTTTCAGTACCACCGGCAGGCTCCGGAGGGAAATAGTAATAAAAAGAAATTCATCCACCTGTCCAACGGCTATCACGGAGACACCATAGGTTCTGTAAGCGTCGGGGGGATCGGTCTGTTCCATGCCATGTATAAAGACCTCCTTTTCCCGTCCTTCAAGGTGGAATCGCCCTATTGTTACCGCTGTCTTCTGGGAACAGCTTATCCTTACTGCCGGCTGGCATGCCTGACGCTGGTGGAAGAGATCATGGAAGACCATCACCTTGAAATCGCGGCTCTTGTCATAGAACCCATGGTCCAGGGGGCCGGAGGAATTCTGATCCAGCCGCCGGGATACCTGAAAGGTATAAGAGATCTTTGCACCCGCTATAACATTTTCATGATCGCCGACGAAGTGGCCGTGGGCTTCGGCAAGACTGGGAAAATGTTCGCCTGCGAGCATGAGGGCGTATCCCCGGATATTATGGCCCTGTCCAAAGGAATTACGGGCGGTTACATGCCCCTCGCGGCGACTCTTGCGACCGATAAAATTTACGAGGGATTTCTGGGGGAGTACGAAGAATTCAAGACGTTTTTCCACGGACATACCTTTACGGGAAATCCGTTGGCCTGCGCTGCATCCATTGCCAGCCTGGAAATTTTTGAAGAGGAGAACACGATCGGCAGTCTCCAGGGAAAAATCGCGCACCTGACAAAAAAACTGCAACCTTTTGCCGAGCTGTCCCATGTCGGCGAGGTGCGTCAGTGCGGGGTCATGGTGGGTATAGAGCTGGTGGGAGACAGAAAAACGAAGGAACTTTTTCCTCCGGAGAAGAGAACCGGCCACCGGGTGATTATGGAGGCAAGGGAAAGGGGTGTCATTGTCCGCCCCTTAGGCGATGTTATCGTCCTGATGCCTCCCCTCAGCATTTCATACGGGGAGATCGATAAGCTCTGTGAAGCTGTGTATGAGGCGATAAGGGTTGTCACCGATCGATAAGGCCGGGAAATGAAGGAAAACGATAAAAGATCAGTCAGGAAAATTGATAATGATACGTGGGAGGGCGACTTCTTCTTCGACCCCGACGACAATATTTATCGAATGCATTTTCCCGGGTATCCCGTCGTTCCGGGAAGTCTGATCGTCCATGCGTTTTTGAAAGCGGGGAGAGAAGCCGGTTTCTCGGGCGATTCGCTTGTTATAGAAAATTTCAGGTTCAAAGAATTCCTTCATCCCGGTCGTTATCCCTTTCGGATGGAGCTTCGGGATGACCGCCTGCTTTGCTTTATCATTAGAGAAAATAAAAAAATCGTCACGGGGACATTGAAGAGATGACAGCCACATTTTCCGGCGTCCGCGTTCTGATCCTGGGAGGCACCTGCGAACTTGCCCTCACTCTGTCGGAACATTTGATAAGGGCATCGCTGCTGCCCATCCTGACTTACAGGAACGAAAAAGGACTCGCCTCGATAAGAAAATATCTGGAGCCCCTGGAAGGGAAGTACGACGTCTGTCATCTGAACTTTGGAGACCGTGATTCGCTGGATTCCCTGTTCCGTCACATCGATGGCGATCTCGACTTCATGGTTGATCTTGCCCAGGGAAACTACGAAAGTTTTATCGCGGCGGCTGATGAGGAGAGGGTTTGCCGATACTTTACGGAAAATGTCTCCTTCCGTGCAGAAGTCCTGAAACGGGCCGGCCGGGTCATGCTCAAAAAAAGAAGGGGGCGTTTGATCTTCATATCGTCTTCCGCGGCAGAAAGGCCTAATTGCGGGCAGGGATTTTATGCGGCGGCCAAACTGGCTTCGGAGGCTCTCTATCGCAACATGGGGCTGGAGCTGGGAGAGCGCGGTGTAACCACGGCGATCCTGCGTCCCGGTTATATAGACGCCGGACGCGGTAAAAACTACTTGAATAAGCAGGGAAGGGATGTCCGTGACATGGTGCCGATCAAAAGGGCGATAAGCAAAAAAGAGATTGCGGAAACCATCCTCTTTCTTCTTTCAGACAGTGCGGCAGGCATCAATGCAACAGATATATTAATGGACGGCGGACTTACATCGGGAAAATGAATATCGGGATTCGGTGGGAAACGATGCACGGATTTCAGCGGGGTGTTTGAGTTGTGGATCAGAGATTTTAAACCGCGATAATTTCCGTCTGAAATACTTTCAGTGAATACGGAGGGGTACATGGATACTTTTGCAGAAATAGAGAAAATTCTGGTGGATATCCTTGATCTTGAAAACAGGGGAATGACGCCGGATACATACCTGATCCGGGAGTTGGGCGCGGAGTCTATAGATCTTCTGGAGCTGGCGGTGGCTATAAACAGCCGATTTAAAATTACCGTGAAGGACGACGATCTTTTCCTGACCCGATTCAGGTCGTTTATGATCGCGGCACAGGAGCAAAAGATAGACGTCATTCCTTACATCGCACAGAGATACCCCTTTCTCACTGAAGACAGGATAGCTGAAATCGTTGCGCGCATTACGGAAGGCCCCCAGCTTAAAATTCAAGACCTCGTGAATTACATAACGTTTCAGTCGCAAAAATCGTGAAGGTTTTCCCATGACACCCCTGGACAAGCTGATAGACGAACGAAGGAGCATCAGGAAGTACAGGGACGAGTCTCCCCCGGATGACTGGATAAAGATTATGATCCTTGCGGCAATGAAAGCGCCATCTCCCTCAAACAGCCAGCCTGTGCGGTTCATCCGCCTACGATCTTTCGAGACAAGATGCCTCCTTCATCAGGCGATGCGCGATGGCCGGGAGCGCCTGTTGCAGGCTCTTGAGGAAACCGGCGGCTCAAAAAGGCTTAGAAACTGGTTAAACGGTTACTATCGGTTTTCCGAATTCATGTTCCAGGCGCCTGTTCTTTTTGCCGTGGGGACATCCTTAAAATTCATCAGTTTTTCCGAAAGGCTGGGGAGGGTCTGCAAGAGGGAGCAGGGGTATACGAAACACAGGGATCTTGACATGGCGGTGGGGCTTGCTTTGAAGGGATATCTCCTGAAGGGAGAAGAACTCGGTCTTGGTTCGTGCATCCTTACAGCCCCTCTGATTTTTATGGAAGAACCGGAAAAAATTCTTTCCGTAAGCGGGATTGCCATCAGGTGTTTTCTCGCGACGGGCTATCCCGATGAGGAGCCGTCATATATTAATCGGAGAGATATCACGGATGTATACAGGGAAATATAGATGAAAAGAAGGGTTGTCATCACCTCTATGGGGATCATTTCCTCTGTCGGTCGTTGCGAAAATGAGATTATAGAGAGTTTCAAAGAGAAAAAAGTAAGCTTTGAGAGGCCCGCCTTCGATGGAGACGTTGTCGTTTCTCCTGTTAAGAAATTTAATGCCCGCGACTATACGGGACCTTTTAAGGATGGCCGTTATCTGAACAGGGGTGCCCAGTTTGCCGTCGCTTCAGCCATCGAGACTGTGAAGCGGTCGGGCTGTGAAAAAGAATCGCTGTCGGAAGCAGGCCTTTTCGTCGGCGCCGGTCCCAACCTTGACATCGGCGGTGAATTCCCAGAAGTCAGGAAAGGAGAACTGGACAGGGAAGATCTTCAAGCGCTTTGGATTCTGAAATTTCTGCCCAATACGGCCGCTTCCGTCATTGCAAAACTATTAGGAATCCATGGAGAAAACCTGACGGTATCCACGGCATGCTCGGCTTCATTACAAGCCATTGGAGAGGCCTTTCGGAAGATAAAGGACGGTTATCTGAACATGTCCCTCGCCGGAGGAGGCGACTCCCGCCTGAGTCCCGGCGGGATACTGGCCTACAGGAAGGCAAAGGCCATTTATACGGGTAACGGAGATCCCCTTTACGCAGGCAGACCCTTCGATTGCAGTCGCAGCGGCTTCATCCCGGGGGAGGGGGGCGCTTTTTTTCTTCTGGAAGAATTTGAAAGGGCAAAAAAACGGGGAGCACAGGTTTACGGTGAGATATGCGGTTACGGATGTTCCATGGACGCTTACAACATGACGGCGCCGGACAGAAACGGAGAAAAGGGAAAGATTGCCGTCGCGGCGGCCTTGAATGAGGCGGCCATGTCTGTGACGGAGGTCGATGTCATATCCTCTCACGGAACCGGCACCGTTCTGAACGATGAAAGAGAAGCCGACCTTATCGGAGATCTTTGCGAAAGCCGGAAACCTCATGTGATAGCCCTGAAGTCCTGGATCGGGCATACCGCGTCCGCATGCGGCGCCCTGGAGCTGGCCCTGTCTTTGGCCTGCATGCGGGCAGGATATCTTCCCGAGATCAGAAACCTGGAAGAACCCTGCCGCAAAGGCGTGAATTTTGTTTCGGACGGAAAACATCTGCCTTTCGGCACGGTGCTTATAGAGAATTTCGGATTTGGCGGACAGAACAGCGCCCTGGTTGTAAGGAGCGTATAAACGAAGGACAGCGGGCAGAAAATTGTGGATGCAGAGATAGTCGTTCATACAGGGCTCAACGCCTTTACGATGCTTGACAGGATTGAGGAGATCAGCGCCTCGCATATCATGGGGAGCCGTTCTTTTTCTGATGCCCCGGTCTATTTAGGCCTGGAAGCGCTTGCCCAGCTTGGAGCTTTTTATATCCGCCATCTTGTCGGTTTCAACAGGCATGTGTTTCTCCTGAAAATCGTCAATTGCATGCTGCCTTCCTCGCACATCTTGAAGGGGGAATATTCCCTTTCCGGGAGGCTTTTGAGCCGGAGCGCCTCTGCATTTTCCTGCCGTCTAAAGGCTGAAAAGGGAAACACGGGCGTGATGGAAGGGGACTTTCTTTATGCTTCCATTGATTATGACGGGAATTTCAAAAAAGGTATCCTGCAACGATATTACCGGAAGATGTTTGCATGTTTGCACAGCGATTTAAAACGAGGTTAACGGACCGGAGGCAGTCCGGCCTCTATCGCCATCCACCCGAAGTGACCGGAAGGACGGGGAAATACCTTCTTGTGGACGGCCGGAAGGTATTAAATTTTGCTTCCAACGACTATCTGGGGCTCGGCGTTTCCGATGAACTCAGGCTCAAGGCCGCAAGATATTTTCAAAAGTATGGGACGTCGTCTTCGTCGTCTCGCCTGATGTCCGGAAATTATTCGGTCATTAACCAGGCGGAAAAATTATACGCTTCATATTTCGGCTACGGTGACGCCGTCTTCTTCCCGAGCGGATATCAGGCAAACATGGGGATACTCTCCGGGTTTTTTGAACCGGGCGATACGGTTATTTTTGACAAGCACGTTCACGCGAGCAGTGTCAAGGGAATGACCGTAAGCGGAGCGGCTTTTTACGGATACAATCACAATTCGTTGACCCACCTTGAAAAAAAACTGAAGGCGCACAGGGGCGGGCAGGTTGCCGTCCTCACGGAGTCGCTCTTCAGCATGGATGGCGACTGTCTCGATGTTTCCGGCATACAAAGCCTGAAAGACCGCTATGGTTTTTTGACGATTGTCGATGAGGCCCATGCCTTTGGCGCCATCGGGCGGGGCGGACGGGGAATTGCAGGCAATGTGGCGGATATTGCCGTTGGGACTTTCGGAAAGGCCTTGGGATTATTCGGCGCTTTCGTTCTCCTCCCCCATGGATTCAAGGAGTATCTTTTCAACTTTTCTTCGCCCCTCATTTATACCACAACGCTCCCCGAGGCTCATGCCGCCACGGCCATAGACATACTCGAGATTATTGAGGGAAGTGATGATAAACGGAGCCGTTTAAGAGAGGTCAGCCGGACTCTGAAAGAAGGTTTGCTTCATGAAGGATTCCGTGTTTCCGGTGACGCCCATATCCTGGCTCTCGAGATCGGGGATGAGGACGAAGCCGTCCGTCTGTCCCGAGGTCTTCTCGAAAGAAATATCTTCGTTCTCCCGGCGAGGTATCCAACGGTTCCCCTGCACCGCGCCATATTAAGAATCGGGGTCACAGCGATGCATGAAGAGAAAGACGCGATCCTGTTTATCGATCGTGTCAAGGAAGTATATGGAAAGATCACATAAAAGGATAAGAAATCTGTTTGTCGTGGGTACGGATACGGGTGTAGGAAAGACCGTATTGTCCCTTCTTTTGATGCAATTCTTTTTTGCCGGGGGATACAGTCCTTTTTATCTTAAGCCGGTGCAGACCGGATGCAAAGATCCATATGATACAGACAGTGATGCCCGATTCATTTATCAGCATGTGGAGCCCTTGCGGGACAAAGAACCGGCTGCTTCCGTCATCTATTGTTTCAGTAAACCCAAGGCGCCTCTGTTTGCCGCCCGCGATGAAGGAAAAACGATTGATCTTTCCGTGATAGAATGTGCCGTAGCACAAAAAGCCCTGCTGCATCATCCCCTCATTCTCGAAGGGGCGGGCGGCGTTCTCGTTCCGTTAAGGGGAAACACGCTGGTCATTGACTTGATCAGGGCGACAGACGCGCGGCCGATTATCGCTGCCCGGGCCGGATTAGGCACCATCAACCATACCCTTCTTACTATCGAAGCTCTGAGAATAAGAAACCTTGAGCCTTTAGGGGTGGTGTTTATCGATGCCGGGCAGATGGCAACGCCGCCTGAGATGGTTGATGAAAACAAATCGGCCGTCGAAGAGGGGTCCGGTGTAAAAGTAGCAGGCGTCGTCGGGAGAATCCATGACTTTTCCCGTCCCCATGAGAGCTGTTATCTTCCGCTTGCAGCTCTGTTTGGCGATATCTGAGGACAAGGCCGGACGTCAGGGAATCCTGCTTATTCAGGGCGGGGCATGGGATTCCCCGTCAGGTTTTAGATGGTGGCACATAGGGCGTTTTCAGATATTTTTTTGCTTCTACCTGAGCGATGCCTTCACCGCCTTCTACCTTGAGGGCTCTGGAATAACATTCTTCCGCCTGCTTTCTTTCTCTTTGGGTATCGTGAATCATTCCCAGATTCACCCAGGCCCACGCCCGAACCCGGGCGTTATAAGAGGAACTATCCTTTAGAACCCTTTGGAAATATACTGCGGCTTTGGCATATTGCCTCTGATTGAAAAGGATTCTTCCCATTAACTGATCATAGCGGGGCTGAAGCTGAGGGACGAAAGGCGGTATGCCGGCCTGAATGCCTTTTTCAATCTCCCGGGCTATGGCAAGGGCTTCATCGAATCGATGGAGGTCGGAAAGCGTATTGGCCAACCCAAACGAGCAATTATAATTGCGGGGGAACTTTTCCTTTAATTCCCGGGCAATGGTTAGCGCCCGGGCGGGCTGTTTCTCGAAATTCGTATAAACGGAGGCAAGTTCAGCTTTGGCAAGTTCCTTGAGAAGATCCCCTTTTTGCGCCGCCAGTTCCAGTTCCCGAAGACCTTTTTTGAGGTCCCCGGATGTAATCAACAGGGAAGAAAAAAAGCGGCTCAAACCCGGAAGATGATCAACATGATAATGGAGGAGGCCCATGGGGAAATAAATGTCATAATTTTGAGGATCTTCTTCCTTTGCTTTTTCCAGATAATACCAGATATTAGAGGTTTCCCGCCCTATCATGAAATAACGTTTTTGTGTGATCGCCCAGCGAACTTTGACGATTTTCGCCAGGGCCATAGCAAAGTATGCCTGACCGTCTTTGGGGTATTTTTCAATTCTTTTCTCTCCCCGGGCAATGGTTTCGCCGACATAGCGCAGCATGATCTCTTGATTCCTCTCCCTGTCCTTCTGTTCAAAGCTTGTCTCATAGGACGATAAGTGAGCCAGAGCCAGAAAGGCGTATCCCGTCGGGTTTTCCCGGTCCAGTTCTACAGCTTTCTTCAGATAGGCGTTCGCACTCTCGGCCTCCAGGTTAAAAGATTTCTCAATTCCCTGCCT
>JBAWYD010000046.1:0-18345 GCA_037143735.1 Deltaproteobacteria bacterium | reverse complement strand
TGGTGTTTTTTCTAACTTAATTATTTAAAAATGTCAAATCTTTCCTTGATAAAACTCACGATATCTGTTAACAAAAAATCGCTCCTTGTATTTGAAATCATTATATTTATATTGCCTAACATATAGCTACAGGCCGACTAATGGATGCAATCAAAGAAATTCTGGATAAATTGGACGCACCGCTGATGTTCTCGTCGCGAGATTCATTTAAACACCTCCCTCTTATTAAACACCTCGAGGAAGTTATGAAAAACCTGTTACACCGTTTAGAGATGGCGATGACCGACTCCGGTATCAGTATTTGCGGTGACACGATGGTCGTTGACATTCTTTCAGCATTTGATTCTTTATGGGAAGGCTTCGATGCCGGGCCTCTCGATGAAAAGAAGAAACGTATATCACAAGCCATTTATCATCTTAACAAACTCAGGGAAGGACTATCCGCCAATTCAATTGCAGTTTCTGGGATATATAGCGATTACGATTTTCTTGAAAAAATTTCTTCTCCTGTGCAGTTTGTCAAGGGGGTTGGTCCAAAAATCGCCCATCTTCTAGATAAAAAAGGTGTTAAAACCATAGAGGACTTACTCTATTATCTACCGAGAGGATATGAAGACAGGAGGGTTATTAAGAATATATCATCAGTCATCATCGGTAAAAAGGAAACCGTCATTGGCAAAATCACTCACTCAGAAATAAAATTGTACGGCAAGAAAAGGATTTATGAAGTTACAATACATGACGGACATGACATTCTGACCGCCAAATGGTTCCAAGGCAGCCAGGCTTATTTGAATAAAACATTTAAAAAAGGCTATCGTGTCATCATGACAGGCGAAGTTAGTGGTTATCTTTTTGGAAAAGAAATGATCCACCCGGATTTTGAAATTCTGGATACCGATCATGACTCAAGAGACATGCTTCATTTCGGACGCATTGTGCCCATTTATTCTGAAACGGATGGCCTTCACCAAAAATATCTTCGCAGGATCATGATGGAAGTCGTAGAAGGATATGCAAAATATATTTTAAGCCCTATCCCGGAAGAAATTTGCAAAGTCCGTCAACTGGAAAATATCGCTGAGTCAATCCGTTGCATTCACTTTCCCGATTTGAATGCAGATATAGATTCATTCAATGCCATGCGATCTCCGGCGCACAGAAGACTCATTTACGATGAATTTTTCTTTTTTGAACTTGCGATGGCTTCTAAAAGAAAAGGCAATATGTTTGAAAAGGGAATAGCCTTCCATACCGGAGGTTCCTTGCTAAATAAATTTTACAAATTGCTTCCTTTTCCACTGACCCAGGCTCAAAAGCGGGTCATTGGTGAAATAGAAGCGGATTTGAGAAGACCCTATGCGATGAACAGGCTGCTTCAGGGTGATGTTGGGTGTGGTAAAACTGTTGTGGCCATGGCGGCCATGATTACAGCATGCGAAAACGGTTATCAGACTGCCATGATGGCGCCGACAGAGATTCTTGCACAACAGCATCACGCTCGCATTCGAGAATGGACAACCGGGCTTGGTCTCGTTGCTGCCGTCATAACCGGTAACATGAAGGCAGCCGAAAGGAAGATCATCTCGGAAAAGATTATACGCGGTGACATTCACATCATTATCGGTACTCATGCCTTGATTCAGGAAGATGTAAGTTTTAATAACCTCGGTCTGGTCATTATAGATGAACAACATCGTTTTGGCGTGATCCAGCGCGCCACACTGCGAAAAAAAGGCGCACATCCCGATGTTATTGTCATGACGGCGACTCCAATTCCAAGAACCCTCGCCATGACAGTCTATGGTGATCTGGATGTCTCCCTCATCGATGAAATGCCCCCCGGAAGGAAAGAAATCCTGACAAAAATCTTCTATGAACAACACCGGAACAAAGTATATGAGATCATCCGTAAAGAGCTGATAAAGGGAAACCAGACATTCATTGTTTACCCGCTGGTGGAAGAATCTGAAAGTCTCGACCTGAAAGATGCCACCCGTATGGCGGAACATCTTCAGAAAGATATTTTCCCGGAATACCGTGTTGGTCTTATTCACGGAAGACTGAAAGGACGGGATAAAGATGAAATTATGGCTGCTTTTTTGGCGAAAAAGATCAACCTACTTGTTTCCACCACCGTAATCGAAGTTGGAATCGACATACCCCAGGCCTCTTTGATGATTATTGAACATGCCGAAAGATTCGGACTATCGCAGTTGCATCAGTTGAGAGGCAGGGTGGGGAGAAGTGACATTCCCTCCTGTTGCGTCTTGATGGCTCACCATAGAGGCTCCGAGGATTCAAGAAAAAGGTTAGGTGTCATGGAAAAGACGAATGATGGGTTTAAAATTGCCGAAGAAGATCTGGCAATACGGGGGCCGGGAGAATTCATGGGAACGAGGCAGTCCGGTCTTCCTGATTTCAGAATCGCCAATATACTCAGAGACGCACAGATCCTTTCTGAAGCGAAAGCTGATGCCTTTTCGATCATTGAACGGGATTCCCGCCTTGAAAGACCGGAACATCAATTGATGAAAGAAGTTCTCCTGCGACGGTGGAGAGGAAGACTGGAGCATGTAAAAACCGGTTGAATTTGTTTTGACAATTTCATGTGAACTGGTATAGAAGCGAGCATAACTATTGTATGTAATATTTGACTGCGGAGTTGTGAGTCATGAACGAAATATCCTTGGGTTTAATTGGTTTCGGAACAATCGGTGCAGGGGTTGTGAGGTTGCTTCAGAACAATAATGAATTGATTGAAAAACGACTTGGAGCAAGACTAACTATCAAAAAGATCGCCGATATAGACATCGCGACACCGAGACCGGTTACCGTTTCAAAAGATCTGTTAACAACAGATGCGAACGCCATCCTGAACGATCCCGACATATCCATTGTTATAGAACTCATTGGGGGCTATGAGCCGGCAAAATCCTTCATTCTGGAAGCCATGCGAAAGAAAAAGCATGTGATAACCGCAAATAAAGCCATGCTTGCCACATACGGGAATGAAATTTTCAGGGTAGCTGAGGAGGAAGGGGTAGACATCGGATTTGAGGCCAGTGTCGGCGGTACCATCCCTATCATCAGAACACTGAAGGAAAGCCTTGTGGCAAACCGGATTAAATCCATTTACGGAATCATGAATGGAACTTCAAATTACATCCTGTCTAAAATGACAGACGAGGGGAAATCATTTGATGTTGTTCTCAGAGAAGCCCAGGTATTGGGATTTGCTGAAGCCGACCCCTCTTTCGATATTGAAGGCATCGATACGGCGCATAAACTTGCCATCACATTGTCTCTGGCATATGGCCAGAAGGTAAAACTCGATGATATCTACAGGGAAGGGATCTCAAAAATCGGCGAACAGGATATCGCTTTTGCAAGGGAACTTGGATACCGGATCAAACTTCTGGCCATAGCAATTGAGAGAGAAGCCGTGATTGAGGCCAGAATTCATCCAACAATGATTCCGTTTGATCATCTTCTTTCCAACGTAAACGGAAATTTTAACGCATTTCAGCTTATTGGTGATGCTTCCGGTTCCGTTTTCCTATACGGCCAGGGTGCCGGCATGATGCCCACTGCCAGTGCCGTTGTCAGCGATCTTGTCGATATTTCAAGAAATTATTTAAAGAATATCTCCGGGAGGGTGCCTGCACGCTCACTTAGAGAATCAATCATTCGCGATATCAAACTCATGTCTTTTGACGACATCGTGACCAATTACTATTTCCGATTCTCTGCATTAGACAGACCGGGAGTTCTGTCTAAAATATCCGGTATTCTGGGTCAGAACAACATCAGTATCGCCACCGTTATTCAGAAGGGTCGAAAACAGGCCGGTGCTGTTCCCATTGTCATGACGACCTACAAGTCAATAGAAAAAGATGTTCAAAGCGCCCTGAAGGAAATAGATCAGCTTGATATCGTACAAGGGAAAACGATTTTGATCAGAATAGAAGACGATAGATTGTAATGAAATACATCATCCTCCTCGGCGATGGCATGGCCGATTATCCCATTGAAAGTATCGGGGGGAAAACACCCCTTGAAGCAGCTTATACGCCAAATATGGATCGCATCGCGGCTGAAGGTACCCTAGGATTAATTGATACCATACCGCCCGGTTTTTCGCCAGGGAGTGATGTGGCAATTCTGACTTTACTCGGTTATGATGCGCAAAAATACTATTCGGGCCGTGGCCCTCTGGAAGCTGCCAACATGGGAGTTCGACTTGGATCTGAAGACGTTGCTTTCCGATGTAATCTTGTCACACTAAGTATGGTTAAAGACAGATTGATGGAAGACTTTACCGCCGGACACATTACCTCGCACGAAGCAAGGCACCTCATAGACGACATCGATGAAAAGATCGGAACGAGTGAATTCCAATTCTACCCCGGTGTAGGCTACAGGCATCTTATGGTTTGGAAAGGAGGGGTGGATGATCTGCAAACAACGCCTCCTCACGACATTACGGGAAAACCGTTTGAACCGTATCTGCCAAAAGGCAGGGCTGCACAGAAGATTCTCGATCTCATGAGACGGTCTCAAGAAATCCTGAATGATCATTCGATAAACAGACAGCGTATTAGCGAAAACTGTAAACCAGCCAACTCAATCTGGCTATGGGGGCAGGGAAGGGCTCCCAGAATGGTTAGACTTACTGATAAATACGGTCTTACCGGAGGCATGATATCAGCGGTTGACCTCCTGAATGGCATCGGCATTTACGCGGGACTCGAAGTGATTCGTATTCAAGGCGCCACCGGATATACGGACACCAATTATTCTGGAAAGGCAATCGGCGCCCTGAATGCCCTTAGAAAATCCGATTTTATTTTTGTCCATGTTGAAGCACCGGACGAAATGGGACATGAAGGAAACATTGAAGGAAAGATAAGGGCAATCGAAGCTTTCGATGAATATGTTGTAGGCACTATCATGAAGGAACTTCATAGCTTTTCGCCATTCAGACTTATGGTGTTGAGTGATCATCCTACCCCCATAGCATTGAAAACACACGCCTCCGATCCGAGTCCTTTTGCTGTTTTTTCTTCAGTCCGGGGGGAAAATTATATGAACGGTTTTTTATTCAGTGAAGCTTCAGCGCGCAATGCTGGGTTCACCGTATCTCCCGGACATTTGCTCATGGATGCCTTTATTAATCACTGGGGTGAATTTATTGAAAAACACCGTTAATATAAGGGTCATTTACGCAGATACGGATGCCATGGGCATCGTCTATCACACCAACTACATCAAATGGTTTGAGATCGGGCGTACGGAAAATTTGAGAAACATAGGTCTCGTTTATGCCCATATTGAATCGCAGGGCTATAATCTTCCTTTAACGGAGGTTTACTGTCATTATGTGTCACCTGCCAGATACGACCAGATCATTGTTGTCGAAACAACACTGGAATATGTGAAAAGAGCAAGCATGAAATTCAATTATATTATTTGGGATGAGGGTATGGAAAAGACTCTTGTTGAAGGATACTCAGTCCATGCATGTACCAACAATCAAGGGAAAATTGTTCGTATTCCACCAATTATCATTGACAAGATCAAAGAACATGATCTGTTCAGTAAGGAATGGAAATAACATATGGCGAAAAAGATAACAAAAAAGGATTTGACTCAACCGGATTCTTTCCAGCTTGCCCTGGGAAGAATTACAGGGTTCATATCCGAGAATAAATCCAAGATTTATATCACGATGAGTGTTGCTGTTTTGATGCTTCTTCTTTTTGCAGGCTGGTATCTTTATCGTAACAATCAGGAAAACGGTGCCCAGATGCTTTATACACAAGCTCATATTGCGACCATGAGAGGAAGTCTTTCGGGTGGTCAATTAGATAACAGCACATTGAAACTCTATCAGGATGTTGTTTCACGATACCCCGATACAAAAGCAGCTCACTTAGCGCACTATCGTATGGGAAATCTCTTTTATCGCCTGGACGATATTGAAACTTCCATTAAGTCATATCAGGCTTGTCTCAAGAACGTTTCGAGAAACAACGAATTAACAACGCTTGCTTATATCGGACTGGGTTATTGTTACGAATCCAAAAAAGACTTTAAAGGTGCGCTGGAATCATTTGAAAATGCCGCCAAGACAAAGTCCGCTGGCAATTTTGAAAGTATCAACTTGAGAAATATAGCCCGGATTCATGAAGAGCTTAACAATAGGGAAAAGGCAATCGAGTACTATAAAAAATCTCTTGAAAAAACGTCAGACCCTTCTGTTGAACAATTTATTAAAAGAAAAATATCTTCACTCGGTTAACACATTACGACTCCTTCACAAAACGAAAGAAGCCAGATAGAAAGATAAACGTCACATGAAAGTATTGATGTCAGGAAATGAAGGTATCGCCAGGGGAGCTTATGAATATGGGATTCGGTTTGCCTCCGGATACCCGGGAACTCCAAGCACCGAAATAATAGAAACTTTTGCTCAATACCCCGACGTTTATGCGGAATGGTCTCCCAATGAAAAAGTCGCCCTTGAAGTCGGTATAGGGGCTGCCTTGGCGGGGGACAGGGCCATGGTCGTCATGAAACACGTCGGTGTCAATGTTGCCGCTGATCCTCTTTTTACGGTTAGTTACACGGGGACAAATGGAGCTTTGGTCATTGTGACCGCCGATGATCCATCGCTACACAGTTCACAGAATGAGCAGGATAACCGGAACTACGCCAGGTTTGCGAAAATCCCCATGCTTGAACCTTCCGATAGCCAGGAAGCCAAAGATTTCGTAAAGCTTGCTTTTGAAATAAGCGAAAGATTCGATACTCCAGTTTTCCTCAGAACAACCACCCGGGTGTCACATTCCAAATCTTTAGTCCATGTAGAAGATCCCATACCCTGGGAAGATAAAACGGAAATAAAAATCAACACATCCAAATACGTCATGGTTCCCATGAATGCCAGAATCCGGCGTATGGAAGTTGAAAAAAGGACGCAACGACTGAAAGAATTTGCTGAGACTTTTGTGGAAAACCGGTTGGAGATTAATGATCCGGGGGTGGGCATCATTACGTCGGGTATGCCATACCATTATGCCAAAGATGTTTTTCCCAAATTATCTTATTTGAAACTCGGTATGGTTTATCCTCTCCCCATCAATCTGATCAGGAATTTCGCATCCAAAGTCAGACAACTCTATGTGATTGAAGAACTTGATCCTTTCATTGAAGAGCAGGTAAAAGCGGCAGGAATTGATGTCAAGGGAAAAGCAATCTTTCCCTATACAGGCGAGTTTGATCCCGGTGTGATCGAAAAAGGCATTACAGGCAAAAATCTTACGACTGTATGTATTCCCGATGTACCGATTCCATCAAGACCGCCGAATTTGTGTCCCGGGTGTCCCCACAGGGGTCTGTTTTACGTCTTGGGAAAACTTAAAACTTTTGTCACGGGTGATATCGGATGTTACACCCTGTCTTTCATGAAGCCTCTCGAGGGGCTTCATTCATGTGTATGCATGGGCGCCAGTATCGGCATGGCCCATGGTATGGGCAAAGCACTAAAGGATAAAGGTAAGGGAAAAGTCGTCGGCGTCATAGGGGATTCCACCTTCATCCATTCCGGTATAACCTCTCTTCTGAATATGTCCTACAACAAAAGCGATGCTGTCATTGTTATCTGTGACAACAGGACAACTGCCATGACGGGTATGCAGGAACATCCAGGAACAGGCTACACGCTTTTGGGAGAAAAAACGAAAGAGCTTGATTTAGAAACTTTATCGTCCGCTCTAGGTATTGAGAGCGTCCGTGTCATTGACCCATACGATATCAGCACAACCAGAACCGTCATAAAGGAAGAATTGTCACGGTCAGGAACTTCCATTGTTATATCAAGACGATCTTGCATATTATTCAAGCGTCATGTTACAGACTCAAGGAAACCACTTAAAATCGATGCAGATAAATGTATCGGTTGTGGGATTTGTATCGGCCTTGGCTGTCCACCCATTTCATGGCGGAAATTCGAAAATCTGCCCGCTGAGAGTATCAAAAGAAAAACAAAAAAACAGGATGGCATTGCTTTCATTGATTCGAATATCTGCAATGGATGTACGGTATGTCAACAGTTATGCAAGGCTGATGCTATCATAGAGGAGTCACCATCTCATGGAAAAAAATAATCATGTAAAAAGTATCCTCTTGGCTGGCGTGGGTGGTCAGGGTATTCTAAGGGCGAGTGACATTCTCTGTATGGTCATGATGGAAGCGGGGCTTGACGCTAAAAAAAGCGAAGTGCACGGTATGGCCCAAAGGGGAGGCTGTGTAACCAGTCATGTAAGATACGGACAGAAGGTCTATTCACCTATTGCGAGGAAGGGGGAGGTGGATATTCTTTTATCCTTCGAAAAACTGGAGAGTTTGCGTTACTTGGATTTCATGAAACCTGCCGGTTCGATCATTATCAATAATATTGAAATATACCCGCCATCCGTCAACCTGGGAGATATTATATACCCTCAAAATATCATAGATCTTATCAGAAATACCTTCAAAACAGTCAAGGTCATAAACGCGCGCGATATCGCGGTTCAAGCTGGTAATGTGCGTGCAGAAAATACAGCCCTTTTAGGGGTTCTATCACTTTATCTGCCTATAGATATCGCTCTGTGGGAAAAGGTTCTTACTTCATCTTTTGCGGCAGCAGTTGCCGAAGCGAATCTCCGTGCGTTCCATCTCGGAAGAGCGGCGTAAAATAGAAACCCTGTTTTTTCTCCTTTACCTGCCATGACCATTATCTCCGCCTGCAGGTCGGGATATACGGGATGCGTCACGGTTATATTTTCATGAAATTATTCTCCGATAAATATCAGTCGCTCATAGTCTGTCTGATTTTTTCCGCTGTTTTGTTTTTTATCCCTTCAGCCGTCCGTGCCGTTGAAGGGCAGGGAAATGCTTCTACCCGACAGTTTTCTTTTGCTGAAGCCCTTTTGACTGAAGGTGATTACTACCGGGCCATTACGGAATTCAAACGCTTCGTTTTTTTCTTTCCCCAGGACGCTCTTGTCGAGAAATCCACCTTCAGAATTGCCGAGAGCTATTACAAAGCTAAAAGATGGGCCGAAGCTGTCGAAGCCTTCAGCGCCTTTTCTACAAAATATCCCCAGAGCCTCATGACGGCGAACGCCCTGTACTTCAAAGGACTGGCAGAGAAGGAACTGAAACGTTATCAGGATGCCCTTTTAACATTTCAGGAAATCATCAGAGCAAAATCAAAAGATTATGCCGATAAAGCCATTTACCAGACCGCCCTTGTTCTTATCGAAATGGGAGAATGGCAGAGGTCAATGCAGACATTCTCACTTATACCTCAAGGCAGTCCACTATCTTCGTCTGCACACATCATCTCGTCAGGCCTGGAACGCATGGATGACATACCACAAAAATCACCCGCCATAGCTGGTACACTGGCTTCCATCCTTCCCGGCGCAGGCCATTTTTATACAGAGCGATACAGGGATGCACTTGTCGCATTCCTCCTGAACGGCGCCTTCATCTGGGGAGCGGTGGAACTTTTTCAACACGACAACCCTGTCGCCGGAGGTATCGTTACCTTTTTCGAAATCGGATGGTACGTGGGCAATATCTACAGTGCTGTAAACAGTGCCCATCAATATAACAGGAGAGCAAAAGAAGAATTCATCCAGCGTCTGAAAGTCATGAACGCCATTTCTTTCTCTCACGATCCCAGGACTTCTGCCAATCAAATCATCTTCAGTTTGAGATTTTAAACCTATCATGAATTGAATTAATCTTTAAAATAAGAGATAATGATGAGCATCATTAATGAGACCTGTCTCCGCGAAAAGGCAAAATATCACCCGACAAGAGAGATCGCATACTGGGGCCACTCCTTAAAGTAAAACGGCATTTTCAGGGATGTTCCGGGCAGGGAAGGGGAACTCCGCATCGGATTTATTGTTACTGGTGACCCTTATTGATTCAAGGGGTGCATTCAATGCGTGTGATCCAGTAAGTCATAATGATTTCAAGTGGTTTTAGTATTAGATACTTGACATATTTTTAAAGAATGGGTATTTTACTACTATAATGGGGTAGGAGGGTTAAGATAACAATGGCTGAAGATTATTATAACATTCTGGGTGTCGATAAACAAGCAGGTTCAGATGACATAAAAAAGGCCTACCGGAAGCTCGCCCTGAAGTGGCATCCGGACAAAAACCCTAATAATAAGACAGCAGAAGAGAACTTTAAAAAAATCAGTGAAGCATACGCTGTGCTTAGCGACTCTGAAAAACGAAAGAATTACGACATGTTCGGATCTGCAGAACAGTTCAGGCAGCAATACTCCCAGGAAGATATCTTCAGGAATGTCGATCTTGACGATATTTTAAGAAATTTAGGTTTTGGGGGCTTCAGGAGAGGCGGCGCAAGGACATTCAGAACAACGTCCCGGGGAGAAAGATATTCCGATACGGGTGGTGACCCGTTTGCTGATCTTTTCACAGGTGGCGGACAGCGCTTTTCTCATATGCCTCAGAAGGGCCAGGATCTTCAGTATAATCTCTCTATCAGCCTCGAAGAATCCGTTATAGGTGCAGAAAAAAAGCTGGCCCTGCAAAAAGAAGATCATGTTGAGGAAGTCAACATCAAAATTCCGCCGGGGATAAACACAGGTAAAAAGCTGAGGCTATCCGGAAAAGGCGCCTCCGGCATTGATGGAGGTACCCCTGGTGATTTATATCTGAATATCAACATTCTTCCCCATCCGATTTTTGCACGAGATGGGAACGATCTCTATATTGAAAAATCAATAAAATACTCTCAGGCAGTTTTAGGAACAACAATAGACGTACCAAGCATTGATGGTTCCATAAAAAGAATCAGAGTCTCCCCAGGTACTCAGAATAATACCAAAATTCGAATGAAGGGTTATGGCGTTCCTGGCTTGAAGAGTTCCGGTAAGGGTGATCAGTTCGTTAAAATCACCGTTGAGGTTCCGAAAAAATTGAGTGAAAAACAAATTCAGCTCATCAAGAAATTATCCGAGGAAGGTCTGTAGAGCGTAGAGCATACCGAAATTAACTGACGCCTTTGCCCTGACATTATGTGTCGTATAAGATATGTTATGTAAACTATAATGGACCCATAATTACACCAGCTCTATGTCGCCACAAGCGCCGAGTTGATCTCCAACAATAATCAGAATTCCTGATACCTCTTTTATCTTGCGCCCCCTATTGAGAGCTTTTCTGATATCTTTCTTTTGCTTCACAATGTTTCCTATCGCTGTTGCCGCTGCATCTGCAATGGCTGCGGTTTTTGCTAAAATACAAACCGCATCCGCCCTGCCATAACTAAATGAATGACCAACCGTACCTGATGAGGTGCAAATCCCAACTGGCATTTGTTCAGGCCTTATCTTAATCCTGACTTTGTATGAAAGTGGAGAATCGCCGGCAAAAACTCCGACCGTCACTTGCTCTTCTGTTCTTATGAAAATATCGCCTCCGTTTTCAACAATGACATTTTTTGATTCAAGAAGAAGAATATCGCGACCCACATAATCTGCAATCGCCCCGGCAACGGCAGCCATGGGACCAACATTGGCAAGGTTTGCTGCTTTTAACATATCTCTTACAATATCCGGTGCAAAAAAGTCATCTTTGAGAGGTGTGAGGGAGGTCAAAAAATCCGGGCAATATTTGATGTACGATTCAATATATGCACGGTGCTTATATACGGACGTTAAAGCAACATCTGAAAAATCGGCATCGGACAATATAAATAGATCGGTTTCACGGACAGTTATATTAAATTCTTTAAGTAATTTATTATATATTCTGTTTCTATAAAACCTTTCCTGAAACTTCATGAGGCTATGTCTTTCCTGATCTGAATCAGAAAAATTGTGTCGATCCGACACCCAGAATACGATCAGCTTCTTCTTTCAGGGAATCTGTTAATTCAAGCCTGAAATCATTACCGAGATAAATAACGACTTCACTTTGATCATCCATGATATAAATAAAACCGTCCGATTTACCTCTGTGTTTCAGAAGAAGTTCATGTAATATATCAATATCATCTGATGTTATTTCCGAAACATCTATCTTGAAACGAACGGCACGACAAGAAGACAGCGCCATGTCATCACTCAGGGTGCTGACTTCAGAAGCAATGATTTTAACCCCTTCCTCGCCTGCATCAATAACGCCTTTTATAATAATCGGATCATCGCTATGAAGAAGATCAAATGATTTCCTGTAGATTTCGGCAAAAAAAATGACAGTAACAGCCCCCTTCATATCTTCAATAGTTACATAAGCCATAACGTCTTTTTTCCGGGTCGTAACTTCCCGGATGCCGCTGACAACACCTCCAAGTGTCACGTTTTCCCGATCCTTTTTTAAGTTGATGGTTGATGAATCGGCATTTGTAGCGGTAATAAGTTTTTCGGTAAATCTCAGCAGAGGATGGCCTGTAATGTAAAAACCGAGTGTCTCTTTTTCATAAGCGAGCAATTCACGATGGTCCCATTCTGGAACATTGGGTATGTCGTATTCTATGGTAAATATCTCATCATTTTTCTGACCATCCGAAAAGTTTTCAAAAAAACTGGCCTGTCCACAAGACCGCTCCTTAACACGTCTTTGGGCCCAATCCATAATTCCTTCATAGCATTCCATCAATTGACGCCTTTTATTACCTGTCGAATCGAAAGCGCCACATTTTATCAGGCTTTCAATCATTCGCTTATTCATTTTCTTGAGGTCAATACGGTTACAAAAATCATAATATGATTTGAAATTATCTCCCTCTTCTCTCGAAGAAATAATCGAATCGATGGCTCCAACGCCCACATTTTTCACAGCAGCAAGACCAAACCGAATATGCTCACCGGAAACACTAAAATCACTCATGGATTCATTTATATCGGGAGGCAGGACGTTAATCCCAATTTCTTTGCAACTGCCGATATATTTGATGATTTTGTCTCTGTTGTCCTTTTCACTTGTAAGGAGAGCCGCCATGAATTCAACAGGATGATTCGCTTTAAGGTAGGCCGTCTGATAAGAAATCATGGCGTAGGCGGTACTGTGAGATTTGTTAAATCCATACTCTGCAAAGGTTTCCATCTGTTCCCATATTTTTCTGGCCTTTTTCTCCGGTATATTTTTATTTTCTGCACCCTTTAAAAATTTCGGTTTTTCTTTCTCCATCTCAGAAGGTTTTTTCTTACTCATTACCTTTCTGAGTATATCAGCTTCAGCCATGGTGTAATTTCCGACAGCACTGGCAATTTGCATAACCTGTTCCTGGTACACAATGACACCATACGTTTCTTTTAATATGTTTTCAAGCTCTTGTATTTCATAGACAATTTTTGTCTTTCCCTGTTTGCGCGAAATAAACTCCGGAACCATGTTCATCGGACCGGGACGATAAAGGGCTATCAGTGCAATGATATCTTCGATACAATCCGGCCTCATATTAACAAGAATATCTTTCATGCCGGAGCTTTCCAACTGAAAAACGCCGTCAGTATCCCCCCTCATGAGTAGCTGATACGTCTCTAAGTCGTCAAGGTGGATAGAGTTGATATCGATTACGATCCCCTTTCCCTTATCGATGAAATTGAGGGCATTTTTAATTACCGTCAGCGTCTTCAAACCCAGAAAATCAAATTTAGTCAACCCCACTGCCTGAAGATCATTCATGGAAAACTGGGTGACCACTTCATCTTTCGGGCTTTTATATAAAGGTATGCGTTCAACAAGTGGTAAATCCGAAATCACGACGCCGGCCGCATGAGTGGATGCGTGACGGTTCAACCCTTCAAGAGATCGCGAAAATGTCAGAAGTTTTTTTATCTTTTCGCTTTTTTTCTCTTCTTCCCTGAGGCGGGGTTCAATCTGTATGGCCGCCTCAAGAGAAATATTCGGTACATTGGGAATCAGCTTGGCGATGGTATCCACCTCTCCATAAGAGATGTTCATCGCTCTTCCGACGTCTCTGACAACCGCTTTTGCCTGCATCTTTCCGAAGGTTATAATCTGTGCAACACGATCACTTCCATATTTTTGTGTCACATATCTGATGATATCATCACGACCATCCTGACAAAAATCGATGTCAATATCCGGCATACTAATCCGGTCTGGATTCAGAAATCTTTCAAAGAAAAGGCCGTAGCGTATAGGATCAATATTTGTTATGCCTATCGCATAAGCGACAAGACTTCCTGCGGCTGATCCTCTACCCGGTCCAACTGGGATATTCTTCCGTTTGGCGTAATTCACAAAATCGGATACAATAAGAAAATATCCTGCGAATCCCATAGATCTGATCATGTCAAGTTCTTCTTCGAGACGTCTTACATATTTTTCCTCTTCCCGATCGCCATTTCTGCCTTTTAAAATTGCAGGTAATAATATTTCAAGCCCCTTTTTTGCCAGAGAGCATAAATGCTCATCCAATGTTTCACCTGTGCTGATCTCAAAATGCGGAAGGGATATTCGACCGAAATCAAGGAACAGGTTACATTTATCTGCAATATCGACTGTATTATCAATTGCTTCTGGAGCATATTTAAATAATTGCATCATCTTTTCAGGAGATCTGAAGAAGAACTGATCCGTTCCGAACCTCATTCTGTCACGGTCTTCAAGGGTTTTTCCCGTCTGAATACATAACAGAACTTCATGAGCCTCGGCGTCTTCCCGATCAATATAATGGCAGTCATTGGTTGCCACGAGAGGAATGGATAGTTCCCTGCTAATTTTCATGAGACCTTCGTTTGCCGTTTTCTGTTCGTTCAAACCATTTTCCATGATCTCAAGATAATAATTATTCTCGCCGAAGATATCCTGATAATCGTTAGCCGCCTTTTTTGCTGCATTCATATTTCCTTTCACGATCAAATCGGAAACCTCCCCATGAAGGCAGGCACTCAATCCTATCAATCCCTCATGATGTTGAGCCAGAATCTCCTTGTCTACCCGGGGACGATAGTAAAATCCTTCGAGGTATCCCGCCGTTGACAATTTCATGAGATTCTTGTATCCGTTCATGTTTTTGACAAGGACGATCAAATGACGTGAACTCTCTCCGGCTCCTTGCGCATTCTTATCAAAACGGCTTTTCGGTGCGACGTATAATTCGCAACCGATAATGGGTTTGATGCCATATTTTTGAGCATTCTGATAAAAATCTATTGCTCCAAAAATATTACCATGATCTGTCATGGCCACAGCATGCATCCCATACTCTTTTGCCTTTCGGAACAAATGATCGAGTCGGATGGTACCGTCTAACAGGCTATATTGTGTATGGACGTGTAGATGAACAAACTTGGCGCGTTCCATGATTCAATCAATCCATCCAGTAATTGGGGGCTTCCTTTGTGATGATGACATCATGGACATGGCTTTCCCGCAGACCCGCAGATGTGATGCGAATGAATCTCGTTTTTTCCCGCAATTCCTTGATCGTTCTGCAACCGACATATCCCATCCCCGCTCTTAATCCTCCCACCAGCTGATGAAGGCTTGCAAACAGCGAACCTCTGAAAGGCACCCTGCCCTCAATGCCTTCCGGAACCATTTTTGAGCTTGTCTCACCTTCATCGTGATAGTATCTGTCCATGCTACCAAGCTTCATAGCCTCAAGGGACCCCATGCCACGGTACACCTTATAGCTCCTTCCCTGAAAGAGGATCGTTTCCCCCGGACTTTCTTCCGTCCCGGCAAAAAGACTCCCGATCATAACCGTATGAGAACCTGCCGCAAGGGCTTTAACGACATCTCCCGAATACTTTATGCCCCCATCTGCAATGATCGGGATACCATATTTCTCAGCTACCTTGGCGGCATCTCTGATGGCGCTCATTTGGGGCACCCCGACACCGGCTATAATCCGCGTCGTGCATATGGAACCCGGACCTACGCCAACTTTAACGGCATCGGCTCCAGCTTCAATGAGAGCTTTAGCGCCATCCGATGTTGCCACATTGCCTGCAATAAGTTCACATTTTGGAAAATTAGCCTTCGTATCTCTTACAGCATCCATGACACTTGCTGTGTGACCATGGGACGTGTCTATGAGAATCACGTCTGCACCTGCTGTTATCATGGCATCAATTCTTTTTTCTCTGTCCATAATACCCACGGCAGCACCAACCCTCAACCGGCCCAGAGAATCCTTGCTGGCACTGGGATATTTTCTTATCTTTTCAATGTCTTTTATGGTGATCATGCCTTTCAGATTGTATGCATCATCGACCACCAAAAGCTTTTCTATCCTGTGTTTGTGCAAAAGTATTTTTGACTCCTCCAGGCTGATATTCGATGATACGGTAACAAGATTTTCTTTTGTCATCACTTCGGATACCGTCTGATCAAGATTCGATTCAAACCGAAGATCCCGGTTTGTCAGAATGCCAACGAGTCTTCGGTTTTTAACAACGGGAACTCCGGATATCCTGTACTTTGTCATCAGATCAAGCGCCTGATGAACTTTCTGCTCGGGCTCTATGGTAATCGGATCGACGATCATTCCGCTTTCCGATTTTTTAACTTTATCTACTTCAATCACCTGTTTCTCTATACTCATGTTACGATGGATAATTCCTATCCCTCCCCCCTGTGCTAGACATATGGCTGTGCCGGACTCCGTTACGGTATCCATCGCCGCACTTACGATGGGAATATTCAGGGTAATATTGTTTGTTAACCGTGTAGATGTGTCCACATTTTTGGGGAGTATATTTGACTCAAGGGGAACAAGAAGAAGGTCGTCAAATGTCAAGGCCTCTTTAATATCATCTTCCAGCATCGTATGCCTCCATTTTTTTTGAAAGTGAAACAAGTTGATAAGCTTTTCAAAATTGCATTCAACAATTTTCAAAGCTCTTTTTGATATAGAAAGACTTTCCGTTCAGGGAAATGAAATATGTGTCACTTTTAAAGTCGTGTTCTATATAATGGGCGATCTGATAATAACTTGCCCTTGAAAATCGCGTTCTGAATGCTTTGCTCCTTATTGTACAATAAAGGACATTCTCCTTTCCAACACAGAGAGTGCCGGGATCTAATACTTCAAACGTTCCATCAGACAGATAAAGGTAAATGGCCTCTCCATTATTACCTTCGGATAAAGTATGATTCACCGATTTTACAACAAAAGGGGTGTCTTCGACTTCAACGTAACACTTTTCATCTCCCAGTTCAATCAGGTACATTCCCGACTGATCCTGTTTCAGGTTTTCATAGAATAAAAGGACTATTTCTCTTCTAAATATCTCTTCTTCTCCGTAATACCAGGCACCTTCCTTGTCAATTCTGATGTTGCACTGGGGTATTACATTCATTAAAAATTCTTCCTGCTGTCAAGAAGTATTGTTACGGGACCGTCATTAACGCTTTCGATCTTCATCATGGCCTGAAATTCTCCTCCATATGCATGTTTGATTCTTTGCTGTCCCTGAACGATAAAGTAATGATAGAGTTTCTTTGCTTCCTCCTGTGCTTCCGCACGAACAAAGGACGGTCTTCTTCCTTTCCGACAATCCCCCAAAAGGGTAAACTGGGACACAATAAGCATTTCTCCTGCAACATCAAGAAGGGATAGATTCATTTTTCCTTCCGAATCTTCAAAGACTCTCAGAGTAATGATTTTTTCAAGGAGGTAGTCTGAATCTTGTTGATGATCTCCCTTTTCCACGCCTAAAAAAACCAGAAGGCCTTTTCCAATCTTGGAAATCTCGCGCCCTTCCACCCCGACCACGGCTCTGTCTACCCTCTGAACAACAACACGCATCTTTTATCTCCACCTGAATTTAAACACGCTATATGGGCTCTGCCATACGGAAGTAACGCTTTGGAGACGCGGGCGGCATATGTTAGCAGTTATCATTTTCTCCTTCAAGTCTTTTCTCTGAACATATAAACTGTCCTTGATTTAAGTCTTTTAATTAATTCACAGTTGGCATATATGGCTGAGTGTGCTAAGGGTTACAAACAGCATGAAAAGCATCCTTTTAATCAATCCTTGGATATATGATTTTGCAGCCTATGACTTTTGGATAAAACCAATAGGCCTCCTCTATATTGCCAGCATCCTACGCAACAATGGATATGACGTTCGACTTCTCGACTGTCTGAATTCCGCACACCCGGATTTGATCAGTGATACGCATATCACGATCCCACAGAAAAGATATGCCGGTCACGGTAAATACCCCAAAGAGACAGTTCCAAGACCACATCCCCTGAAGGATATTTCGAGAAACTATAACCGTTACGGTATAAGCCCACGGATCTTTATGAATGAATT
>JBAWYD010000045.1:0-18538 GCA_037143735.1 Deltaproteobacteria bacterium | reverse complement strand
AAGGCAGGGTGATCCTCTCCTTGTGAATTTCCTGGGGAATTTTATCAACACGCTTCGCAGCAACGGGATCATCAATGTCCTGACACAGCGCTGGTTCATCGACGCCTCCTGGATGGCGGATCTGCCATAGACCAGCGTCAGTCATCCTCTGTTACCCTGTTGGAAAGGCAGGTTTTTCACATGATGAAAGGCCTGCCTTTTTTCACTCCCCATTTTTTCGTCAAATATCAAACCCCTCCTTGTATAACGGCAACCATTCAACACAGGTTGATATGCGGGATGTTACATGGTAATAGTTTATCGAATCACATTTTCCTGTGAGGGTATAAACATGGATCAAAAACCACAGTTCCTTCCTTTTAAGATTCCAAAGCTTAAATCACGGGATATGAGAATAGGAAAAGAAGGCTTATTAAGGCGCTCCTTCTCCGTCGTTCCTGATGATTTTTTCAGAATCTATCAGAACGAGGACCTCCATCTGAAAGTCGAATTCCGGCACCGGGAAGACCACGCCAGAATTTTTCTCTATACAAATATCGACTGTCGGAAAGACGAATGGCGAGAAATGGAGTTCCTGCGTGAAGAAGGAGAAATCTACAGCCTGTCGTATAAGGTCAAACACTGCGGGAGTTATGAATTCAAAATTAAATATACCCTTGACGACGGCAAGACCTGGTACTGGGACAGGGTTCCTTTCAGCGAGGTGATTGTGGATCCGGAGGCTATGAAGGATATCCGGATGTATACCCTGATCCTGCCTATTTCAGGTACCATTGAGGACTGGATAGAGCTGCTCCCTCACATCGCCGGGCTTGGTTTTAATACCGTTCATCTTATGCCCCTTACCAGCCTTGATCTGTCTGAAAGCCCCTATTCCGCCCATGATCTTTTTTCCATCGACAAAGCCTACGGCGGAAAAGAAGGCCATTCCGGCTTTGATCTCTTTGAAAAATTTGTTGAAAAAGCCGGGGAGATGGGAATCCGTCTTTGCGTTGATCTGGTGTTGAATCATATCGGGATCAGAAGCAATATGGCGCGCATGTGCCCGGAGTGGATCATGCCCGACAAGAGCGAGAAAGACGGACTGAAGCGGGCCGGATGCTGGCATGTTAACTCATGGATAAAATGGGGTGATCTTGTAAAAATATATTATGATCATCCCCAGCCTGAAATCCGAAGCGACATCTGGGATTATATGAAAAAATATTCCCTGTTCTGGGCCTATTTCGCCCAACTTACGGGCGGCATGATCCGCCTTGACAATCTTCATTCAAGCCATGAAGGATTTATTACGAACCTCCTTTCCGACCTGCGCGACGCCTATCCGGACCTGATGATCATGGCCGAGTTCTTTACAGATTCCAATACGGTTCTGAAAAAAGCGGCCGATTGGCAGATCGATCTTTTTCTTGCCAATCAGTGGGAATACCCCTATGCCGGTGATCTTCGGAATTATCTCCGCTATATTCATGATATAGGCCGTAAGTTGCGGCATTACCTTCCCATCACCACCCATGATACGGGCGCGCCGGCCCAGCTTTTCGGTGCGCCGGAAGCTGCCGTGCCGCGCTATGCCGTTGCGGCCCTCATGGGCACGGGGCAAACGGGCATTGTCCAGGGAGTTGAATACGGCTATCCGGAGAAAATAGATTTTATAGGCAGAAAAGAAAAGTGTAAATTCCGGGACAATGCCTTTATCTCTGAAGGCATAAGACATATCAATCGGGTGCTTGCGGAATCGTCCGTGTTTCATCAGGACGGGAATCTGGAATTTATCGACGGCGATCACGGGGCGGTGCTGGGCGCCCTGCGCCGCCCCGTTAAAGAAAATGATACGGCCTATCTGATCTTTGCCAATCTCGATGTTCATAACGGTTACAGCTTACAGGTCGATCTTTCCTCTTTTGTGACGACAAATACAATACAACTGGAGGACAGGATAAGCGGCGCCGGTTACGAATCGCAGGTTAACGACATTAAAATCGATATTGCGCCCTGCGGCATCAGAATATTCAGGCTGCCCCACGCATCAACAAGGAATCAATGAAAAAATTTTCCGGCGATCCAGAAGAGGGCCATTCCGATGATCACGGAGCCGGCCAGAGATCGGGTTTTCCAGGCAAAGATAAAAACAGGAATCGAAACCAGGAAGGCTGGCTGAAAGACGTCCAGATGACGTGGCTCGCCGGTCGTCACCACAGCCGGCAGGATCAGGGCGCTCAAGACAGCGACGGGAATAAAATCCAGCCATTGCCTCAGCCATTCCGGCAACTGTCGGCGCGACAGTAGAATCAGGGGGATCCATCGCGGCAGATAGGTCACGATCCCCATCCCCAGTATCAACAAAACATAATCCACCTTCATAACGTCTCCTCACTTTTGCTTGCCTTTCCATTCCACTTTCGCAGAAAGACGCCGATCGTCGCCGCCGCCGCCGTTGCCGCGACAATATAGGCGTTGCCTGGAAAGAACAATGCGCAGGCGACAGCCAGTAATCCCGCAATAACCGCCACCGCGACATAGAGACTGCCCCGGATCTGCAGGACCAGCAGACAGATGAACATGGCCGGCAGGGCGTAATCGATTCCGAAGGCCCCTGCGGGGATGAACTGGCCGCCGTAGCCTCCGATGATTGTGCTGAAGAGCCAGGCGAGGTTGGCCGTATGATTCAAAACCAGCGCCCGCCGCCAATCCCAGGGCTCTTCCCGGAAGCGGGTCATGTTGATGGCGAAGCTCTCATCGGTGACCCCGTAGGCATAAAGCGAGAGCCAACCAGCGTTCAGACGCTGGAGATGGACGGCCAGCGATGAACTCATGAGCAAATGGCGGAGATTAACGGTAAAGGTGGTCAGGATGATCGGAATCGCCGCCGCGCCGCCGCTGATCATGGATACGGCGATAAACTGGGCGCTTCCGGCAAAGACCAGAAGTGACATCAGGCCGATTTCCCCGGGAGAAAGACCGGCTTTTTGAGCCAGGACACCGAAGGCCAGTCCGATCGGCGCGTAACCCACACAGATGGGCCAGGCCGCGGTTATGCCGTCTTTCATCACCGGCCAGAAGTTATGCGAAGCTCTCATATTTTCCTTATCGAGGATTGTGACCTCCGTTCTCATCTCGCCGTCAACATGTATGTTCTCCATATCATGATCATCGAGGAAATAACATCATTCAGACAGAAAATCGGTCTTGTCACGGGGTTGAATATCTGATAGTTGCACGGAAGGATGAAACGGTTATGAAAGAAATACTCACTGTTACGGCATTAAATGAGAATATCAAGCGCCTCCTGGAGGCGAGTTTCGATACCCTATGGGTAGGGGGGGAAATCTCCAACCTGCGCAAGCCCGCTTCCGGCCATGTGTATTTTACGCTGAAGGATGAGAAGAGCCAGATCAGGGCCGTCATCTTCCGGTATCCCCATATGCAGAGATCTCTTTCATGGTCGAGACCGTCCCGCTTTGATCTTCAGGAAGGGATGAGCGTCATCTGCTGTGCACGGGTAAGTGTGTACCACCCGAGGGGCGAGTACCAGTTGATCGTGGAAGCCATCGAACCGAAGGGCGTCGGCGCTCTTCAGGTGGCCTTCGAGCAGTTGAAGTCCCGCCTTCAGGCGGAGGGTCTTTTTGACCCTGCCCGCAAGAAACCCATTCCGTTTCTGCCCCGTAAAATAGGGGTGATTACCTCGCCCACAGGCGCCGTGATCAGGGATATCCTGAATATCACGGCCCGGCGGTTTCCGTCCGTCGATATTTTGATCGCCCCCGTAAGGGTCCAGGGGCTGGAAGCCTATGCCGAGATCATCAGGGCCATTTCGGATATGCAAGAGGCCGGGGGCATCGATGTTATCATCCTGGCCAGGGGAGGCGGCTCACTGGAGGATCTTGCTCCCTTCAATGATGAAAGGGTTGCACGGGCAATTTATCGTTCCCGGATTCCCGTTATCTCTGCCGTCGGTCATGAAATCGACTTTACGATTGCGGACTTTGTTGCGGATCTCCGGGCGCCGACGCCGTCCGCGGCGGCCGAGCTGGTTGTACCCGTAAAAAGAGACCTTGCGGCATCTGTGGAAAAACTGCACATGAGAATGCTCAATCATCAGCGCCGCATGATGGAGAGGTTGAATGAACGGATGGCTCTTCTGGATGCGCGCCTGAAGGATCCCAGAAAAAGAATAGACGATTTCCGTCTCCTCGTTGATGACCGGCTGGAGAGGCTCAGATTGGCCCTTGAGCACCGGCGAGCCATGATAAGGCCCGGACTGCACCATCTTGGAGTGCGCCTGATGCATGTCAGCCCCCTGTCGATGATCCGGGAGCGGCGGTTTGTCCTTGAAAATTTGAGGAAGGATATGATAGCCGGATGGAACAAGGAAATCGGACGGCTCAAAAACCGTATGGAATCGGATATGGCGATCCTGGATACCTTAAGCCCTCTGGCGGTTATGAAGCGGGGTTACAGCATTGTCAGGAAACTTCCCGAAGGCTTTATCGTGAGGGTTGCGGGGTCTGTCCCCGTTGACGGCGAATTGGAAATCAAGGTTTCGGAAGGAAGCCTTCGGGCAAAAGTGACGGAGATTTGTCGGGAGTGACAGTTTATGGCTAAAGATAAAGATAAATTTGAAGACGCCCTTGGAAGACTGGAGGAAATCGTCAGGAAAATGGAAGCGGGGGATATGACCCTGGAAGAATCTCTCAAAGCCTTTGAAGAGGGCATCAAACTCGCCCGCCTGTGTGCGAAGAAACTGGACGATGCGGAAAGACGGGTGGATATCCTGCTCAAACAGGAAGACGGCATGGCGGTGAAGCCGTTTCATGCCGAAGGCGGCGAAGATGACTCCTGATCCCCTGAAAATATATCTGGAGGCCAGAAAGAAAATCGTTGACGAGGCCCTCGACCGCTATCTTCCCGGCGAAAACCGGTATCCCCCGGATATTTTCAAGGCCGTTCGATACAGCCTTTTTGCGGGGGGGAAAAGAATCAGGCCGATCCTCTGTATGGCCGCTGCGGAGGCCGTGGGGGGTGAGATAGATCCGGTTCTGCCCGTGGCCTGCGCCCTGGAGCTCATTCACACCTATTCCCTCATTCATGATGACCTTCCCGCCATGGACGATGACGATTACCGGAGGGGGATGCTCACGAGTCACAAGGTGTTCGGCGAGGGAGTCGCCGTTTTAGCCGGAGACGCCCTCCTGACGGAGGCGTTTCGTCTCATGTCGGAGAGGAAATTGATGAAAAACACGCCTCCCGAAACATTGCTTGACGTGATTCGTGAAATTGCCGTGGCGGCGGGGTATTTCGGCATGGTGGGCGGCCAGGTGGTCGATTTGCAATCGGAAGGGCAGGCCGTTGATCCGGACACCCTTAACTACATTCACACCCACAAAACAGGAGCGATGATCATTGTCTCCGTGAGGGCGGGCGCCCTCTTGTCCGGCGCAGGAGACGCGGACATTGACGCCCTGTCTTTATACGGACGCCATATCGGCCTTGCCTTTCAAATCGCCGATGACATCCTGAATGTCGAAGGCGACCGGAAAATGATGGGTAAGGGTACGGGGAGCGATGCCGACCGCGGCAAGATCACCTACCCGGCGCTCATGGGACTGGACGCTTCCCGTGAAAAAGCGGGGGAGCTTGTTGAGGAGGCCCTTACGGCGATCAGTCGCTTCGACGACAGGGCGTTGCCGTTGAGGATGATCGCCTCATATATTACGGAGCGAAAAATGTAGTCACTAATCATGAGTAAAACAGGCATGCAAAAAAATAGCGTTCTGGAAAAGGTTGCTTTTCCGGAAGACATAAAAAAACTTACACTGAATGAGCTGGAAACCCTGGCTGCGGAAATCAGGGAGGAAATCATCGAAACCGTTTCCAAAAACGGGGGGCATCTGGCGTCGTCTCTGGGGACGGTCGAATTGACCCTCGCCATTCACTATGTATTCGACACCCCGAAAGATAAACTCATCTGGGACGTGGGCCATCAGGCCTATGCTCACAAGATCATCACGGGTCGAAAAGACCGTTTCCATACCCTGCGTAAACGGGGCGGCATCAGCGGATTTCCCCGAAGGGAGGAAAGCCCCTACGATGCATTCAGCGTGGGGCACAGCAGCACGTCCATATCCGCCGCAACGGGGATTGCGGAAGCAAAGTGCCTCAACGGTGAAAACTTCAAAATTATCGCGGTTATCGGCGATGGCGCCATCTCGGCGGGGATGGCCTTTGAAGGGTTGAACTGGGCCGGAGACCGCCGCAAGAATCTGATTATCATATTAAACGACAACGAAATGTGCATCTCTCCCAATGTTGGCGCCATGTCTTCCTACCTGAACCGGGTCATGACGGGACAGACGGTGATAAAATTCAAATCGGAGATCAAGGGATTCCTGAAGTCCATTCCTTCCATCGGGCCTCAGATGTTGAAATTTTCGAGACAGTTGGAAGAATCCCTGAAGGCGCTGGTGGTACCGGGTGCCCTGTTTGAGGAACTGGGGTTCACGTATGTGGGACCTCTTGAAGGTCATCGCCTGGATCGCCTCATACGAAACATGGAAAACGTCAGGGAACTGGAAGGACCGGTCCTTATCCATGTCATTACCAAGAAAGGCAAGGGGTACACCTTTGCCGAAAAGGATCCTGCAAAATTTCACGGCATAGCGCCTTTCCGGGTTGAGACGGGTGAAATGCCAGACAGGGATCCGGAAATTCCTTCTTATACACAGATGTTCGGCAGCACCCTTGTAAAACTGGCACAGGACAATCCCCGGATTGTGGCGGTAACGGCGGCAATGTCGGATGGGACGGGACTTGACCAGTTTGCGAGGGAATTTCCGGGGAGGTTTTATGACGTGGGTATGGCGGAACAGCACGGTGTGACGTTTGCCGCCGGCCTGGCTACGGAATCCTTCATACCCGTCGTGGCCATTTATTCGACCTTCATACAGAGGGCGTACGATCAGATCATTCATGATGTCTGCCTCCAGAAACTGCCCGTTGTTCTTGCCCTCGATCGGGGAGGTTTTGTCGGCGCCGATGGTCCCACCCATCACGGCTTGTTCGATTATTCCTATCTTCGCGCTGTTCCGAATATTGTGGTTATGGCTCCCAAGGATGAGAATGAACTCCAGCACATGCTGAAGACGGCGGTTGAATGCGGGTGCCCCGCTTCCATCAGGTATCCCCGCGGAAAGGGTATGGGTGTGCCGCTCGATGATCAGCCCGCATCTCTTGAAGTGGGTAAGGGGGAGGTTGTTTTCGATGCAGATCATGCGGATATTGCCCTTGTGGCCATCGGCGCCACGGTGTATCCCGCCATTGCCGCCGCAAAGACATTGAACGATGAGGGAATTTCTGCAAGAGTCATCAATGCCCGGTTTGTGAAACCCCTGGATGTAACCTTGCTGTGTGACGCGGCGAAATCCATTGGGAAAATCATCACCGTTGAAGAAAATGCCCTCATGGGCGGGTTTGGAAGCGCTGTCCTCGAAATGTTCGAAGAGCAGGGCATTCATGATGTTGTGGTCAAAAGGCTCGGTATCAGGGATGAATTCGCGGAACACGCCTCGCAGGCGGAATTGCGGAAGACGTATGGTATTGATGAAGAAAGCATCGTCGCCGCTGCACGGCTAATGATGGGCAGGAGGGAATATTAAAAACGCCAAAGTCAGGCTGGACAGGCTGCTGGTGGAGAGGGGGATCTGCCTGACACGGGAAAGAGCCAGAGCGCTCATCATGTCGGGCGTGGTGCTTGTAGGGGACATGCGGATTGATAAGGCGGGGACCCTTGTTCTAACGGATGCGGATATCAGGATCAAAGGGGAAGATCATCCCTACGTCGGCAGGGGGGGGGTGAAATTAAAGGGGGCCCTGACCGCGTTTCCCATCGATGTCAGGGATCTGATTATCCTCGATGTGGGCGCCTCCACGGGAGGTTTTACGGACTGCCTCCTTCAGGAGGGGGCGAGGAAAGTCTATGCCATCGATGTCGGCTATGGACAGCTGGCGTGGAAACTCCGGGAGGATAAGCGGGTTGTGCCCATTGAACGCACCAATATCCGCACATTCGAAGGCATCGGCATTGTGGATCCCATCGACATGGCCACCATAGATACGTCCTTTATTTCTCTGAAACTCGTTATTCCCGCCGTACTCAAGCTGATCAAAAGGCATGACGCCGTCATCCTTGCCCTGATAAAGCCGCAATTTGAAGCGGGGCGGGGGGATGTCGAGAAACGGGGCGTCGTGAGGAACCCTGACGTTCACAAGAGAGTTATTGAAGAGATTCGGGAATTCTGCGTTAATCTTGGCCTTCACGTCATGGGTGTTTGCGAATCGCCTCTGACGGGACCGGAGGGAAACAAGGAATTTTTCATTTACTTAAAAACATAACAAGAGAATTTATTCATGAGCGTTAAGCTGGCCGAGACGGCGGGATTCTGCATGGGCGTGAAAAGGGCCGTCGATATGGTTCTTGATATTGCCCAGCGCAAGGGACAGGAGAATATCTACACCTACGGTCCCCTGATTCACAACCCGCAGACGGTAGAAATTCTCACGGGAAGGGGTATCATCCCGATTCAGAATATCGATGAGATCAGTGCAACGGATACGGGGGCTACCATCATTATCCGGGCCCACGGCATATCGCCTCAGGAAAGAAAAAAAATCAGGGAGAAAGGGCTCAGGATCATTGATGCGACATGCCCGAAAGTCGCTCATGTCCAGGCCATCATCAGAAAGCATGCATCCCGGGATTATACCATTCTGATCATCGGCGATGGAGATCACCCGGAGGTAAACGGTCTGTTGGGACATGCCCATGGCAAGGGCATCGTTATAGACGGTATCAATGATGTGGACCGTCTTCCTCCGTTGGAAAAAGTTTGCGTCGTTGCTCAGACGACTCAAAATATGGATGAGTTCAATGAAATTGTAAGCCGTATCAGGGAAAGGTTCCCTGACACGGTGGTTTTTGATACCATCTGCGATTCAACGGAAAAAAGACAGGCAGAGGTAAAACGACTGGCCGCTGAAACGGATGCCGTTTTTATTATCGGGGGGCGGAACAGTGCAAACACCAGGCGCCTTGCCGGGATATCGGAACTCCAGGGAAAACCGACCTTTCATATTGAGACAGCAGAAGAATTGAATCAAATATCAATCAGGGAATTTGAAAGGGTCGGCGTGTCTGCCGGGGCTTCCACACCCAACTGGATCATCGATCGGGTTGTTGACAGCATTACGAGTGAGCAGAGTGAAAAGAAAGAGAAGGTAAAGTGGCTATTTAAGTTCTGGGTCTTCATGGTAAAAACGGATATGTATTCTTCCGTTGGTGCGGGATGTCTTTCTCTGGCAAGCGCGCTTCTGCAGAGTCTCCCTGTAAATTTCCTGAATATTTTGATCACATCCTTTTATGTGTATGCCATGCACACCCTCAATCGACTCATCAACAGAAAGTCCAGTACCATTATCGGCTCATTCAGGGAAGAATCTTATCGAAGGCATGAAAATGTCTATATCTCCATGGCGATTCTGTCCATGCTTTTGGCCCTGACATGTGCTTATCTGGTAGGAATACGGGCGTTTATCCTGCTTCTTCTGGTTTCTATCTTTGGCGTTCTTTATAACTTAACGATATTACCGCGCAAATTCCGTTTTGCAAGCTTAAAGGACCTTCCCGGATCGAAGAACATTTCCATGGCTCTGGCATGGGCAGTGGTGGCGTCTGTCCTCCCCGGGACTGTAGATAGCCTGTCCGTCACCCCCGGCATGATCGTGGCTTTTCTTTTTACATTTGGTGTTGTGTTTGTCCGCTCCGCCATGTCGGATATTCTCGACATACAGAGTGACCGGCTGCTCGGAAGAGAAACGATTCCCGTGCTTATCGGAAAGGAAATCACCCAGACACTCTTGCTGGGAATTCTGGTTTTGCTGGGAATTCTCCTCGTTGTGGCTTATCCCTTTGGCTGGACGTCGACGTTAAGTTATGCCCTTCTGATCAGCGTATTTTTTATATGGATTTATTTCAAACTTTATGATAGAAGGGCGGCGTTTTCGGGGGTCGTTCTTGAAGGCCTTCTGGAAACCAGCTACGTATTGGCGGGATTGAGCGCCTTATTGTGGTTTATCATAACTAAACAGGTTTTTTTGAAGTGATGCAAGGAGGTGTCGCAATGACGGGAAAGGTTCGTGCCGTTTCAGTAGCAGTCCTGCTGGCGCTGATGCTTTTTGGTTGCGGTGGTCTTCGCTATTCACAGGTTGCTCCCGAAGCGAAGGATTTTCATCCTAAAACGATCGGTGTTCTTCCTGTTGATGTAGGGACCTATGAGGAAGCCAGGGGTGTGATCGACCAGATTGCGGCGGGCGTGCTGGTTGATAAACGGTGGTTTACCGATGTCGTAGCCGCTGATACGATCAGTAACCAGATAAAATCCAATGACGAACTGCAGAAGGTCGTGTTTGATTACCTGTCCAAACTTAAGACCGTTAACTTTTCCGATCCTGAACTGAGCAGAAAGATTGGTGAACTGTCAAAGATTGAAGCCTTCCTGGTAATCAATGTCGATTACTGGAATTATACCAAGGAAAACGACAAGAAAGTGGCGAAGGTAGGGATCGGAATAAAGATGATCAATGCAGGAACCGGGACCATTCTCTGGAAGGCGGGTCATCATGAAGCGGAAGATTATATGCTTATCAGGCCGAAACTGCCTGATGTGGCAAAGGATCTTATTAAAAAAATGATCGGTGAAATGCCCCATTAAAAGAGGGGTGGACATAAAAGACTAAGGGCATTTCAAATTTTATTCCGAGCCGTTAGCCTTTATACATTTTTGGAAAAGTTGGAGGTCATATCATGAAGGAGAAAGTACAGGACGCAATAAATCGCATCCGACCCAATCTTCAGGCTGACGGAGGAGATGTCGCATTGGTTGATGTCACTGATGATGGTGTGGTAAAGGTTCAATTATTGGGGGCCTGTCATGGCTGTCCCATGTCGCAGATGACATTGAAGATGGGGATTCAGAAATATCTGGTGAAAGAAGTCCCGGGGGTTAAGGAAGTCGTTTCTGTATCTTAGCAGTACGGAAACTCGAAAAGTTCCATAGTCATGTCGTGTTATGCCTGTCCTGACAGGGTAGATGTCAGGTTGACGGGAAAGAGGATCATCCGGCCGTTCAGGCTGCTTAAGAGGCCGATTAAAATAGAAAACATAAGGAGAAGAATAAAATGGCGTATGTAATTACTGATGAATGTATTGCTTGTGGTTCTTGTCAAGATGAATGTCCCGTTGAGGCCATCAATGAAGGCGAAGATAAATATACAATTGATCCCAAGCTTTGTACGGACTGCGGGACCTGTGCAGACCAGTGTCCGGTGGAAGCAATTGTGCCGGGAGAAGAAAAATAACATCGTTTTGCCAATTAAGAGCAGAAGGGGGAACCACTGGCCATTGGAAAGAGGTGGACGTGTTTCCCCCTTTTTATTTTCTGAGATAAAGGTTTCCCAATATGATATTCGTGTGGTCCATGCAATGGAGATAGGATTTTTATCAGAATGGAACGACTGATCACCTTTGAGGGCATTGAAGGTTGCGGGAAGACCACCCAGATTAAACTGGCAGGTGAATTTTTAAAGCAGCAGGGTATTTCTTTTCTGTTGACCGAGGAACCCGGCGGTACACCCATTGGGAGAAGAATCAGGGAAATGCTCCTCAATAAAGTTCCTGATGAGGATATCTGTACAGAAGCGGAGATCCTTCTGTTTTCCGCAGCCAGAGCTCAGCACGTAAGAAAGGTGATCCTTCCGGCGCTGAAAGACAACAAGGTGGTTTTGTGTGACCGGTTTTGCGACGCCACCCTTGCCTATCAGGGCTTTGGAAGAGGAGCCGACATCCGTTTTATAGAAGGCATCAATGATTATTCGTCACCCGGTCTGAGGCCGGGAATGACCGTCCTCTTTGATCTGCCCGTTGAGGTCGGTCTGAAAAGGGCGATGGATAGAATATCTCTGATGAAAAAAGCATCAGGGCTGGCAGTATTGGAGGACCGGTTCGAGCAGGAGGATTTTGAATTTCATCGGAAGGTCAGAGCTGGGTATCTTTCCCTTGCCAAAGGCGAACCGGAGCGTTTCAGGATCATTGAGGGTGCGGCTGATATTCACACGGTTCATCGGCAGGTGTGCAACTTTATATTGAATTTTATCGGGGTGAAGCAATAGCGAGCCTATGTCTTTTCAAGATATTTATGGTCATGAAAAGCAGATCCGCATCCTGCAGACATCCGTCATGAGGAATCGGGTCCCCCATGCCTATCTCTTTTACGGCATGAGAGGGGTCGGTAAAAGAACCGTGGCGGAAGCTTTTGCCAAGGCCCTCAATTGTGAAACTCAAAGAAATTCCCGGACGTTGCCTCACACACAGGATGAGGGAAGCCCTTTCGATGAAAGCAAACGTACCCGTTTCGATTCCTGTGGCAACTGTTCATCCTGTGTCAAAACGGACCGCAAAAACCACTCCGATGTCGTCACCATCAAAGCCGATGGACAATTTATCAGAATCAAGGAGATCAGAGACGCTCAGGAACAGATGAAATTCGCACCCCTTGAAGGGGGAATGCGCATTTTCTTAATGGTTGATGCGGACAGGATGAACAACATCTCCGCGAATGCCCTTCTGAAAACCCTTGAAGAACCATCCCGGTCTAACCTCTTGATATTGATTACGTCAAGTCCTCACCAGCTTCCCGCGACGATCCTGTCGCGGTGCCAGCAGGTGCGCTTCAATCCTCTCCGGAGGGATACGATTGTCTCGTTTTTGCGGGATCGATTGTCAATGGAGCCCGAAAGGGCCAATGCCATTGCATCATCGTCCGGAGGAAGTATCGGGAAGTCTCTGGAAATGAGTGATGATTCATACCTTGCGCTCAGAGATGAAATCATTAACGGCATTTTACAAACAGACAATACGGCGGACCCGCTGAGATTCCTGTCCATGGTAAGCAGTTTCGGTAAGGAGAGAGAAGACATAGCCGACAGTCTCAACATGCTGATGACCGGATACAGGGATGCCCTAGTATATAAGGAAACGGGGGATGAAGATGGTCTGATCAACCAGCATTGCACGGATATAATTAAATCTATAGCCCGTGGTTTGTCGGGGAGGGATATTCTCCACAATATAAAGAGCGTGGATTGGGCCATGCATACGATTGATCAGAACGCCAATAAACAATTGACTTTGGAAGTGATGCTGTTTAAACTCATCCGCCATCGTAAGTAATGGATATATATTGTGAGGAGTCTGTATTTTTGAAAAATATTATTGGGGTCAAGTTCAAAAAAGATAATAAAATATACAGTTTTGATGCTGGTGATCTCCCGTTGAAGAAGGGCGATCAGGTGATTGTCAAAACGGAACATGGTATGGCCATAGGTACGGCTGCAACGGATATCAAGGCAGAACCTCTCTACACGTTGCCCATCAACTTAAAGAGCGTCATCCGTAAAGTGGCCGAGGAAGATTTAAAAATTAAAAAAGCCAATGAATTGCTCGAAATGGAGGCCCGCAAGTATTGCCTGGATAGAATCAGAGAGCGTAACCTCCTCATGAAATTGATTGAGGTGGACTGTCTTTTCGATAAGACCCAGATCATCTTTTATTTTACGGCGGAAAACCGGGTTGATTTCAGAGAACTCGTCAAGGATCTGGTCCAGATGTTCAAGACAAGGATTGAATTGAGGCAGATCGGCGCAAGACAGGAGGCCCGTATGGTAAAAGGCATGGGGGTCTGCGGCAGAGAGGTCTGTTGTGCCAGCCTGATACATAATCTCGATCGGGTTTCTGTCAAGATGGCCAAAGAGCAGAGTGTGTCCTTGAATCCGGAGAAGATTTCAGGGCTCTGCGGGCGACTCATGTGTTGTCTGGCCTTTGAATTTGACGCCTATCAGGATATGAAAAAGGATGTTCCAAGGTGTGGGAAGACGATCATCACTCCCGAGGGACGGGGGAAGGTCATCAGGCAGAATGTTCTCCAGGGAGAAATCGCCGTTGAACTGGAAGATGGCAGAGAAATTACCATCGATATAAGTGACCTGTAGCATTTTTCCCTTGCCGGAAATCCCCGCTTTGTGGGCGGGGGACTTCATTTCTCAAAGAGAGGGATTTTCTGTGGATAGAAAGTATTTTATCACGACGCCGATATATTATGTCAATGCACCGCCCCACATTGGCCATGCCTATACCACGATTGTAGCCGATGTCCTTGCCAGGTATCACCGGCTATCCGGTTATAAAACATTTTTTTTAACCGGGACGGATGAACACGGTGACAAAATAGCCGAAGCAGCCCGGAAGGCCAATACCACCCCCAAGGACTACGCTGACCATATCAGTGCCCAATTCAGAAATCTCTGGCCGAACCTTGCCATCACGAACGACTATTTCATCAGAACAACCGATTTGAACCATGTGGATACGGTCAGGCTGATTCTTCAGAAAGTCTATGAATCCGGAGATATCTACTTCGGAAACTATGAAGGCTTCTATTGTGTGGGCTGCGAACGGTTCTACATGGAAAAAGAACTGGTGGGAGGCCTCTGTCCCGATCATCAGACCGCTCCCGAATACCGGAAGGAAAGCAACTATTTCTTCAAGATGAGCAAATATCAGGACTGGCTCATCGGGCATATCCATGATCATCCTGACTTTATCAGACCGGAACGGTATAGAAATGAAGTCCTGGCCTTTCTGAGGGAACCGCTTGAAGATCTTTGCATATCAAGGCCGAAAAGCAGACTGGAGTGGGGTATCTCTCTTCCTTTTGACGAGCAGTATGTGACCTATGTCTGGTTTGACGCCCTGATCAACTATGTCACGGCTCTGGGCTATCCCGACGGGGAAAATTATAAGACATTCTGGCCCGTTGCCCAGCATCTGATCGCAAAGGATATTCTCAAACCACACGGCATTTACTGGCCAACCATGTTGAAAGCGGCGGGTATCGAACCTTACAATCATCTGAATGTCCACGGTTACTGGGTTGTCGATAAGAGCAAAATGTCAAAAACCCTGGGGAATGTAGTCAAGCCACTGGAACTTAAGGACAAATACGGGCTGGATTCCTTCCGGTACTTTCTTCTGCGGGAAATGGTTTTCGGACTGGATTCAAACTTCAGCGAGGAGAGTTTCGTCCAGAGAATCAACTCCGATCTTGCCAATGACCTGGGTAACCTGGTGAGTCGCGTTATGACGATGGCCTTCAAGTACTGCGACGGAAAGGTGCCTGAGGCCCATTCTCCCGCGGATGAGGGCTGGCCGCTGGTGGAAATGGCGGAGAAGGTATTGGTGGAGGTTGAATCCTGTTTCCGTGAGCTTGCTTTTCACAAGGCCCTGATTTCAATCTGGGATTTCATCAATGTCACGAATAAATATATTGTGGAACGCGAACCCTGGAACCTGGCAAAAGATCCGGCAAGCAAGGTCAGACTGGATACGATCATATATAACCTCCTCGATGCTCTTCGAATGATCGCTGTGCTGATTTCACCCTTTATGCCGGACACAGCGGAAAAGATCATGGCGCAGCTGGGGATGACGGATGTCGCCTTACAGAATTATGACAGTATCCGCCACTGGGGAGGCATTTCCTGCGGCATTCCGTTAAAGCGTGCCGATTCACTGTTCCCGAGGGTAAAATATCAAAAAGAGGAAGGGCAGATCGAGACTCATGGGGGTTGAATCCCATCGAAGACTTCCCGCATTGCTCCCCTGGAGGCATGATCGCCTGTATTCCCACAAGGTTCTGTAAATCACCCACCGGGCGCCGTCGAGGCATGAAAAAATGATTATCATCGATACACACATTCATTTTTCCAGAATAGCCAGTTTTCAGGATGCGGCGGAACGTGGATCGGGATGCGATTACTCGCCGGCCGGCTTGCAGGCGGAGATAACACGGAACCATGTTTCGGCTGTTGTCGGGATGGGGCTCCAGGAGTCGCTTCCATACGCGTTTCCCGATGCGGCTGTTCCCAATCCCATGGGGCTGGATCTCTCCGACTCATGGCCGGAGGACCTCTACTTTTGTCCCGGCATCAATCCATACGGGCTTTCAAAGGATGCTCTGGACAAGCTTGAGAAGACCCTTCAATCTCAGAAAACGGTCGGAATCAAGCTCTATACCGGTTACTATCCCTTTTACGTGACTGATCCGGTGTATGAACCGATATATGAACTGGCTGCCCGCTACCGCCTTCCTATCGTTATACACAGCGGAGACACCTTTTCCGACAGGGGGCTGCTCAAGTACGCACATCCCCTGACCGTTGATGAGCTTGCCGTGAATCATCGGCAGAATACCTTTGTAATTACCCACATGGGAGACCCCTGGATGAAGGATACGGCACAGATTGTTCGTAAAAATCCCAATGTGTGGACCGACATCGCCGGACTTATCGTGGGAAGCCGAAGCCACTTCCAGGAAACTCTGAGCGAGCCTCTCGTCATGAATGAGTTTCGCCTTGCCTTGATGTACGCGGCAAGCTGGGACAGGATCATCTTCGGCAGCGACTGGCCTCTGGCACCCATGGATGAGTATCGGGACTTTGTTTCCAGGATCGTTCCTGATAAGCATCTGGAAAATGTTCTGGGGGAAAATGCCCTGAACCTGTTTGGCCGGATCTCAATCAGATAAGACATTCGTCAGGATTTCAGGGCTTCAGGGATTTTTAAAGGAACATCGACGGGTTTGAGGTTGATACATGAAAATCTTCATCCGCATTTCCATCATTATAGTACTGTTATTCCTGTGGTGCAATGGCGCCATAGGCCAGGACAGCCTTCAGTATGCAGACCTGGGTGATTATCCTCTGGAGAATGGCCAGGTCATCCGGGACTGCCGCCTGGCTTATCGCACATTTGGCGTTTTGAATCCCGACAAATCCAACGTAGTGCTGTTTTTCACATGGCTTGCCGGGACAACCCAGGAACTGATCGATCTGGGATTCATCGGACCGGGGAAAATGGCAGACAGCGAGAAATACTTTATTGTAGCCGTTGATCACTTCGGCAACGGCGTATCCTCTTCACCTTCTAACAGCAAACACCAGCCGGATCAGGCCTTTCCGCGGTTTTCCATTAAGGACATCGTGAATGCACAGCATCTCCTTCTCACCCGATATTTGCATCTGTCCCATCTTTATGGCGTAATCGGCATCTCCATGGGGGGAATGATGGCCTATCAGTGGATGGTTTCCTATCCCGACTTCCTGAATAAAGCCGTTGCCATTGTTGGATCGCCGCGACTGACCGCTTATGATCTGCTTCTGTGGCAGGCGGAACTTAGTGCCATCGATGCCGGCCGGGGAAATCCACATGGGGAAAACGCTGCCATGAAAACAGTGGCGGCCATCCATCATCTCCACCTGAGGACACCCCGTTACATTACGACCCATACGACGCCGGAAACTTTTCCTCAATTTCTTGCAGCAGCGGAAAAGAGCATCATTAAGTACAATGCATCCGATTGGGCATGGCAATTGAAAGCCATCATGGATCATGATATCTACCGCCCCTTCGGAAAAGCAATCGCTCCTACCGCAAAAACTGTACGGGCAAAGGCCCTCATCATCTGGGCACAGCAGGATCTTACGGTTAATCCCGAACCGGCCCAAGCGTTCGCCAGGTACCTGCAGGCCGACACCTTTGATCTTACCGGCGATTGCGGTCATTTGTCCTTTCTGTGTGAAGGCGAGGTGCTGCGCGACAAGGTCAAGCGCTTCATGGACTAACGGACAGATCATTTGAATTGGAAAAGAAAAGCCGTCGAGTTTTTCGGGCAGCATTACAGAATGTAAGGCGCAAATGCTTGTCGGCCCGTCGTCCCATTCCCGGTTTCCAATTCTCAGGCTTCCAAAAGCCTCAAATATTCTTTCGTCGATTCATAACAGATCCCTGCAATAAATTTTAAAAACGGTCCGTTGTTCCCCCTGTGTGTCTTGTCCAGGGTATCCAGGTAGTCTCGCCGTAAGATAGGCGGTATTATCGCTACAGGGTAACCTGCTTGCAGCAAGACAAGATTCATCAGCAATCGTGCTGCACGTCCGTTGCCGTCAATGAAGGGGTGAACGGTCACGAGTTCTTTATGCAAAATCGCGGCATATTCAACGGGGTGGTGCTTTGCCCTGGTCGCCGGTATCCCGGCAATAAATGACCTTATCAAATCCGGTATCCGCTCCGGTCCAGGCGGGATGAAATCCGTTCCGGTAATGATGACCTTTCGTTTTCGGTATTTCCCAGCCTGTTTTGCGTCGATCCGGTAGTAAAACAGCCTGTGCAGCTCTTTGATGTTCGCTTCTGTGATGTCCTGATGCTTTGCCAACCGATAGAGAAGGTCATAGGCTTCCGAATGCCCCAGGGCTTCCAGATGATCCCTCACAGGCTTTCCCCCGATGGTGATCCCGTCTTCTATAACGATCTTCGTTTCCGTTTCCGTCAATGAATTGCCTTCCAGGGCATTGCTTGAATAGGTCATGCCGA
>JBAWYD010000044.1:0-18545 GCA_037143735.1 Deltaproteobacteria bacterium | reverse complement strand
GGGCTTCGTCATACGAGTTCGTATGGAGGGACTGGTGCCCGCCCAATGCGGTGGCGAATGTCTGAAGGGCAACCCTGACGATGTTGTTCAAAGGCTGCTGCGCCGTAAGGGTAACCCCACCGGTCTGCACATGATAGCGAAGCATCATGGACCGGGGATCTTTGGCCTTGAAACGATCCCTCATGATTTTAGCCCACACGCGTCTTGCGGCGCGGAATTTTGCGACTTCTTCCAGAACGTCGGTAAAGGCGTTGAAGAAGAAAGAGAGCCTCGGCGCAAAGGAATCGACAGGGATGCCTCTTGCTGCGCAGGCTTCAGCATAGGCGATGCCATCGGCGATGGTGAAAGCCATCTCCTGAGAGGCCGTGGAGCCTGATTCGCGGATGTGGTAGCCGCTGATGCTGATGCTGTTCCAGCGGGGGACGTATTTCTGGCAGAATTCGATCAGATCGACGGTGAGACGCATGGTCGGTTTGGGGGGATAGATATACTGACCACGGCAGATGATTTCCTTGAGAACGTCGTTCTGGATGGTTCCACCTAACTTGTCATAGGTTGTACCCTGTTCTTCCGCAACGGACAGGTACATGGCCAGAAGCGCCGTCGCTGCGGCGTTAACGGTCATTGACGTCGTAACCTTGTCCAGAGGAATCTGGTCAAAAAGAATGCGCATATCGCCGATATGGTCAATGGCAGCGCCGACTTTTCCTACCTCGCCCATGGACAGGGGATGATCGCTGTCATAGCCCGCCTGGGTGGGGAGATGAAAGGCGACACTCAACCCCGTCTGTCCCTGACCTAACAGATAACGGTAGCGGGCGTTCGTCTCTTTGGCGCTGCCGAATCCGGCATACTGCCGCATGGTCCAGAACCTGCCCCGAAACATGTTGGGCTGAACGCCGCGGGTATACGGATATTCACCGGGATAGCCGAGTTTGTTCTCATAATCCAGACCGGCAACTTCCGCCGGGGTGTAGAGACACTCGACAGGGATTCCGGACCAGGTTGTTTTGGCCTTCTTTTCAGGGGCCTTGCTCAAGGTCTTCGCCAGAGTCCCTTCCGACCATTTCTGTTTTCCGGCTTTGATCTTTTCCAACTCCTTCTCATTAAACATAAGTCTACCTCCTGAAGATATTGTCAATAGGAAACCCTTGAATAAAAAACCCTTCCGCAAAACAAATACAACAAAACACCTACACTGTAATCTTCCCGGCATATCTGCCGTTATTCAAAGGTTTCTACATTGGTGGGCAAAGGGGCTTTTTGCGAGCCCTTCCTATCATCCAAAAAGGTTTCTGTCAACTGTTTTCTGTCTTATTTTCTCAAATTTCTAACCGATTTCCATTCCCCTGAGCACGGACAACATAATGACGGTGGCCGTCCGGTTCCAGCATGCCGGCCAATGGGATATTAACCAGTATGGTCCAGAATCCAACGGGAACCAGGAGTGGTGGTTTGAGGGCCGGTTATCATGACCATCGTTCTTTTTCGGTCTTGATCGTGTCGCATGGCGGTGTCGATAGTGATGTTTTTCCCTGTCGGGCTATTTTCAGCCTGATCCCGATTTTTCCGGCCACAATGACCCCGATTGTAAAAAACGCTTCAACACCATACTGAAGAACTGTTGATGGATGAAATGTCTGAATGATGAAAGGGTCGGTCACAATCATTTCTCCTCCCACCCGGCCAAGAATGGCAGCGCCGATATAGATAATGACGGGATATTTATCCATCAGGATGGAAAGAAGAGAGCTTGTAAAAATGACTAAAGGGATACTGAGACCGAGACCGAAGATTAAAAGAAAAAGATTTCCTTTAGAAGCCGCGGCGACGGCGAGGACATTGTCTGTGGACATGGTGATGTCGGCAATAATAATAATCCATACGGCCTGCCAGAACGTTTTTAGCTCCTGTCTGACCTTTTCTTCCGGTGCTCCTTCGACAAAGAGTTTGACGGCAATCCAGAGTATCAGAATGCCGCCGATACATTTAACATACTGAAATTGTAAAAGCTGGGCGGCGAAAAAGGTGAGAAAAACGCGAAGAAAAACCGCCGCTCCTGCTCCGAGGACGATGCCCTTCATTCGCTGACTTTTCGGAAGAGACCGGACAGCCATGGCAATGAGGACAGCGTTATCTCCCGCCAGAATGAGGTCGATGACGATAATGCTGACAAACCCGAGAAAAAAATCCCAGGTGAATTGAATCTGCCCCAGTACGCCTAAATCCAATGCCTATTTCCCCCGGGTATTTTATTCAGGAGGCTTTGCGCCCGATAGTAAAATAAAGGCGCCCCGGGAAATTCCCAGGGCGCCATGGTTAAAAGGTTTCTAAATGTGTTACCCCGTAGCTATCAGACAGGTTTCTTTTCCGGCGCTTTAGTCGTGAAGATGATCAAAGTACCAATGGCACAGAGCACCGCTGCCACAATGAACGGAAGGTAGTACGTTCCCGTCGAATCCTTCAAAAAGCCACCGATCCAGGGACCGGCAAACCCGGCGAGACCCCACGCCGTAAACAGGAGTCCATAGTTACTGCCCTGGGCTGTCGGACCATAGAACTGGAGACACGTTGCAGGGAACAATGTAAACATGGCGCCGTAGTTCCAGCCGATGAGCATTGCAATAGCCCCCAACCCATAGACGCTGCCGCCGAGAGGGAAAATCATGAGCATCGCCGCCGTCTGCAGGGCAAACAGCACGCCAAAGTAAACCCGGACACCGATCATGTCCACAAACCAGCCCGAAAGAACACGGGTCGCCGCATTGGAGAAGGCAAGAGAACTCACCGCGCCGGCAGCCGCCATGGCCGTCAGACCCTGATCCCTTCCAAAACCGGCAAGGTGACCGATGACCATCAATCCGGCAAAGGAACCGCAGAAATAGGCCGCATACAGCAGCCAGAACTTGGCATCCTTTGTGGATTCCTCGTGCGTAAAGTCACGGGTGGACTTGGGAGCAGCCGCACCCGCGGCAGGTGCAGGAGGCGACCAGCCAGCAGGCTTCCAACCTGCCGGAGGAACCTTCAACAACGAACCGGCAATAACCGACATGAGCCCCATGGCAATACCGCAGTACCAAAACACGTACCGCCACCCCATCTCAGGATTCGTAATGATCCATGTGGCCAGAGGTCCCATGAGGAACGATCCCAAACCAAGTCCGACCACCGCAAATCCCGTCGCCAGTGCACGCCGGTCAGGCCACCACTTCGGCGCCGTCGCAATGGGCGGCAGATAAATACAACCGCCTCCAAAGCCGGCAATCAAACCGTACGTAATATAAAGCTGAATTTTCGACTGAATGAATCCCGACAGCACAAAACCAATACCAAGAATAATGCCGCCTACCATAACAACGTTCCGGGGACCATACTTGTCGCTCAAACGGCCCGCGGGAAACGTCATCAACCCGAATACCAGACAGCAGATGGCAAACGCCATGGCGATCTCAGCCCGGGTCCATCCAAACTCCGCGTTCAACGGCTTGATAAACACGCTCCACGCGTACAAAAGCATACCGCACGTAGTAGAGCTGATCAAACCCAATAACAATGGTACCCATCTCGGCTGGGTAGCTTTTACTTCTTCTGCCATTATTAAGACCCTCCTTTCAATAATGAAAAATGAATGTAAAAAACCGCTCAAAATAATTATGGTTTCCAGTTAGGTGTCATTACGAGGAACGGGCGACATTTTTTGACAACCCTGTTACATCGAAATGACCATTTTTACCTTTCACCATAAAAATACCTGACTAATCGAAATCTTCAAAACCTCCTTTCTTTAAATTTATTAAAAAGAACATGATTATTTCTTAACAACCCTTCTTAAAAAATAGCCCTCACTGTCAATGACGTCTCTCAGCAGTCTAAGGTCTTCATCCGTCGGCTCTGCCATGTCCGTCACATCGGGAGGGATAATCAATTCAAATTCTATCATTTCCTGGATTTGCTGTGGCGTGAACCCCGGCTTGACTTCCAGAAGTTTCATTCTTCTCGTTGCTTCGTCGAATCCAAAGAGTGCCTGCTGAGTGATTACCCTGTATGGGCCGGCACCCATGACTCCAGCTTTTTCTCTGTAGTCGGGAGATCCATCGCCGTATCCGATGCTTGTGATGAAATCTACTTTTTTACAGAACCGTCTCTTTTCCAGGGCCATAATGGCAATGGTCTTTCCACAGTTGGCCGCCATCGCTCCGGCGCCGCCGCTGCCGGGGAAGCGGATATCCGGCTTGTTGTAATAATTCCCTTCGATAGTGGAACTGATATTACCGTACATATCGATCTGAGCGCCTCCGATGAAGGCATAGTCGGCAAAACCTCTCTGCGTGAGTTCGAAAACCGCGCACAGTCCTTTCATGAAGCACGCTTTGTGACCCGCTCTGGTATCACCCACAGAGAGGGGCATTCCGATATCAAGAATGGGCGCCAGAGAGCCTGCCTCATAAATCATATAAAGATTGGGGGCATGGGTAAGCTGGGCATGCATGGCAGCGATAATGGGCAAACCTGTACCAACAAAGACGATCTTGTTATCTTGCAATTGTCTTGATCCTGTAAAAGCGATCATTTCAAATGCACTGTATTCCGGCATCGTATTTGCCTCCTTTTGATATCTCGCAGTCTCATCACAGTGTATAGATAGGCTGCCCGCCGTCCAGTTCCCTTAACTGCCGAAGTTTCTTGTAACCAGCTGTTTTCTCGAGAAAATCGTCAAATGTTTCACAGCCAAAGATATAGTCATTGAAATATTTTTTCAGACCGTCTTTGTTTCCCGTCTTCCTGAAGTCATCACAGATTCCCCTGTACATTCTGAGGTGGTCCATGTCGAACCAGTAGTAACCATAGCACGCGCCGGGATAGCATCCGAAGGGCTGTTCGACAACGGCATCCACCGCCACGTAAGGAATTTCCGTCAGGTTGGGATACCGGCGAATCGTATCGGTGGGAATGACTTTATCGGTTGTCATGATGGTGTATGCGGAGGCCATCGCAATTTCCGGACATGTGCAGAGAGCTCCGAAGATTCTTGCATTCCCGTACATGTCAGCGGCGGTCGTATGCACAATGCCGACATCGGGGTTACAGGCCGGGAGTAGATAAATATTTTGACCCGTGAAAGGGCACTCGATCATTTTCCCTCTGTTGACCAGTTCCATATCCGATCCGCCGTGATCTCTCACGGGGATGAAGGGGATGCCCATAGCTCCGGCTTTGAACCGTACGGACATACCGTAATTGGTATAGTCGTCGGTTTCTACTATCTTGTTCTGCACCAGGTATCTCCAGAGGGGGGCGATTCCAATGAGTTCGTAACCCCACCAAGCCAACTCTACGCGTTTTATGGATACCTTTTCTGGATAACAGATCATGGCGCCGGCAAGCCATTCCAGGCAGATAGAGTTGGAGTGGAAAGAAAGAGTGAGGTTCTGAACACCTTTTCTGATGATCTCATGAATGATTGCGGCCGGCACCCTCGTATTCACAAAACCGCCGACTCCGAGGTTTATGCCGTCTTTAACAAGTTTGGCAACCGCGTCTTTTAAAGTCATTCTCTTGTCATAAAGGCCGTGATCTTTCTTTTCCGTAATCTTTCTTACTTCGTTGGAGGTCAGACCCCAATGCTCAAAAGGTTTCTCATCGTATTTCACCTTGGAAATGGACTTGATTTTTGAACTTACTGGACCTAACATTTCTTCTGCCTCCGGCACGAAGTAACGGATGTAAAACTATTTCTCGTTCTTATCTTTTTTGGGTTGTGTCTGAAAATTCATCATAGACAATTGAAAAAGTTTGAAACCCGATCAGGTTATGCCCAAGAGATATTGGCAACTGTTATTGTCAATAGGTGTTGATACACTTTCGCTGGTCGATTTTTTATCACTTTGAAAGGCCGCTGTCAACAATTTTCTCCATTTTCTTTTCCTGTTCCCGAGTTCTTCATCACAGGCTTTTATCCGCAAACGTTTTAACATGCCATGACCGTACGTTAAAAAGCCCCGTTTCCTGATGAACGGTTAGTAAATGATAGCTTCAGGTCTCCTGGACTTCAATTTCATTGTTGTAATATGTGATAAAAGGGTTTAAATGAAAAACTTACATTAATTGAAATGATCCTGTTGTGAAATTCATAGATGGGTTGGAAAGGATTGAGCTTACGATGGAGGATGATAACGAAATCAGGGAAAAGATGATTACCATCATCCGTGAGAAGGCGCGACAATGTTATTCAGAGAGAATTGTAGACTACGGGACGAATCCGGTAAACTGCGGTGCGATAAAAGACCCCGATGGCTATGCGGAAGAAAAGAAGGAATGTGGCGGAAACATCGAAATGTTTCTTCGGGTGAGGGAAGGAAAGATCGAAGAATCAAAATTCGTTGCAAGCGGATGTATATTTACAGTTGCAGCCTGTAATGCCGCAACCGAAATGGCGAGGGGCAAAACGATTCAGGGCTGTCTGAAAATAAATCAGACGTCTATTACAACGCATCTGGGAGGATTGCCGGCGGATCATATGGAATGCGCCTTTCTTGCCGCACTTGTTTTTCAGCGCGCGCTCAGAAACTATATCGTTACCAATAAAAAACAGGGTACCTGAATTTCATAGATTTTCCCTTTACAAAAACGGATCGTCTCTATTACATTACATGTGGCGGCAAACAATCCGGCGGCTTCCATCAGAGGATATACCGGGCTCATCTTTACAAGGAAAGGAACGGATAAAAAATGGGCGCATTGAATATTCCCGATCACATGTATGATGCCGTCATCATCGGAGGGGGCCCCGCAGGCTTCACTGCCGGTCTTTATACTTCTCGGGCGGGTCTTCGGGTATTACTGATAGAAGGCGTCACTACAATAAGCCAGATAACCGTCACAGACCTGATAGAAAACTATCCCGGAATTCCTGACGGGATCAATGGCTTTGAACTCATAGAACGGTTTAAAAAGCAGGCGGTTCAATTCGGTCTGAAAACGGTTTCAGCGGATATTTCTGCAATCGCCAAAATACATTGGGGTGATGTCGAGGGATGGAAGGTTACCGCCGGCGATAAAACCTTTGAAACGCTTGCCGTCATTGTCGCCACAGGAGCATACTGGAAGAAGCTGGGTGTTCCGGGAGAAGACACGTATGCGGGGAGGGGCGTGTCGTACTGTGCAACATGTGACGGTCCCTTTTACAGAAATAAGGATGTTGTGGTCGTCGGAGGCGGAGACACTGCCGTTCAGGAAGCCATCTTTCTGACCAATTTTGCAAGCAAGGTAAACATCGTCCACCGCCGCGACCGTCTCAGGGCTACCAAGATTCTTCAGAATCGGGCGTTTGCAAACAGCAAGATAGCGTTTGTCTGGAATGCCGTAGTTGAGGAAATATTGGGCGGAGATGTTGTTGAAAGGGTCAGAATCAGGGATGCAACGTCGTCCGTTCGAACTAAGGAAATCACAGCCGACGGGATATTTATTTTTGTCGGTTTAATCCCCCAGACCGACGTCCTTCGCGGCATTGCGGATCTTAATAACGGCGGCTATATTGTCGTTGACGCGAACATGCAGACATCGGCAAAAGGAATTTTCGCCTGTGGAGACTGCATTAATAAACGGCTCCGCCAGGTCGTGACGGCATGCGGCGATGGTGCGACAGCCGCGTTCTCGGCCCAGCTCTACGTTGAGGAACTGAAGGGAGAGGCGTATTAGCTTAAGATATGGAAAACTTGATATATACATGGCAGCATATTCCTGAGTCCATCAGTCCGAATCTCTTCGAGGTCGGCACCTTTCAAATTCGCTATTACAGTCTGATGTATATTGTTGCGTTCATGCTGACGTACATCTTGGTTGCGTACAGAATAAAACGTGATGGTTACGATTATCCGTTGGAAATCATTCAGGATTATTTCATATGGGCCATTATCGGGCTTATATTGGGTGCAAGGCTGGGGTATGTTCTGTTTTATAATTTTGACTATTATCTAATACACCCTCTTGAAATATTGCTCCCCTTTGATTTTAGCCGGGGTATCAGGTTCGTTGGAATAAGTGGAATGTCTTATCACGGAGGGGCCATCGGCGTTCTGATGGCTTCCATTATCTTTTGCTGGAAACGCAAGATCGATTTCTGGAATTTTGCCGACCTATTCTGTCCAGCCATTCCTTTGGGGTACACGTTCGGCAGAATCGGCAATTTTATCAACGGTGAGCTTTACGGCCGGATGACCGATGTGCCCTGGGGCATGTATTTTCCCCATGATCCGACCCGTCAGCTCCGTCACCCGTCCCAGCTGTACGAGGCGTTTTTCGAAGGAATTGTTCTTTTCATCATTCTCTGGAGTCTGAGAAAAAAGAAAACCTTTGATGGATTTTTCTTTTCCCTGTATCTTATCGGATATGGAATGATTCGTTTTGTCATTGAATTCCTGCGGGAACCGGATCTGCATCTGGGTTTTATATGGGCATCGCTGAGCATGGGGCAGCTGCTGTGCTTGTTGATGATGGGAGCGGGGATGGGTGTTTTTGCATACAGACGATCGGCTGCTTATGTCCGGCATCCTGCAAAGTAACCATGTCTTCAGATAAAAAGAGCTTAGAAAAATCTATGAAAAATTAGTTTTTCTCTGATCAGAATGAAAATACTTCGAATCGCTTCGCAGGACCAACTTTTTTGAATCATTGAAGATATTAATGAATGCCTTGCCGGAATGTACAAAAGGAAAAAAAGACTGAAGCCATGGGGAAATCTTTTCTGCAAAGCCTTTGAAGGAGGTCGTCATGAGTAGGAATCTTGTCATTGTCGGGGGTGGCGCCGGGGGTGCTTCCGTTGCCGCTGAAGTAAGACGGCGTGATCCGTCATTGTCTGTCATCATGATAGAGCAGGGAAAATATGTTTCCACTGCCGCCTGACCCATGCCATATTACATCGGCGATGTAATCAAGGATGAGAAGCGTCTGGTTGCAAGAACGCCGGAAAAATTCAGGGAAACGGGGGTTGACGTTCGACTGGAGGTCCGCGCAGAGGAAATCGACAAGGATAAAAAGACGGTGCGATTGTCCGATGGAACCATAGCGCCGTATGACATCCTCGTACTGGGAACGGGAACAACCGCCTTTGTCCCGAAGGTGCCGGGTGTGGAACTTGAGGGTGTTTTTATCCTGAAAACTCTTCCCGATGCGATCCGGATAAAGGCCTATCTCAGAGAGAAAAAGTGCCGAAAAGCCATCATCGTGGGTGCCGGTTTCATCGGCCTGGAGATGTGTGAGGCGTTAAGAACCCTTGGGATTGATACCCAGGTCATAGATATGGTTTCCCGTCCCGCCATAAGATGGGATCCCGAGTTTTCAAATATGATTCTGGAGGAGATGACCCGTCAGAAGGTGACTTTTGTCCCAAATACGGGAATGACGTCCATTGAGGAGGGGAAAGATTGCCGCCTCCGCCTCAAGACGAACAATGGTGATATGGAAGCCGACATGATTCTGATCGCCATCGGGGTCAGGCCGAATGTAAAACTGGCCGGCGATGCCGGTCTGCAGATCGGCAAATCAGGAGCGATTCAGGTTGATTTCTCTCAACACACGTCGGGAGAAGGAATCTATGCGGTTGGGGACTGTTGTGAAGTGTACCACCGCGTAAGCCGGAAGTGGGTACATATTCCTCTCGGAGATATTGCCAACAAACAGGGGCGCGTGGCGGGCCTGAACATCGGGGGTGGTTCCATGATATTTCCCGGAGTCGTGGGCGCGCAGTCCTTTAAAATCTTCAGCCTCGGGGCGGCTGCAGCCGGCATCGATGAAACCGAAGCGAAGAACAGCGGATATCACCCCGTAAGCACGGTTATCTGGGGGAATGCGATTGCCAGATCCATGCCCGGAGAGAAAAGGCTGGGCATCAAACTGGTCGCCGACCGGGCGACGGGAATGCTCCTGGGCGCTCAGGCCGTCGGCGCAATGGGTGCTGTGGAAAGGATCAACACGCTTTCCTGCGCCCTCTGGAACGGTATGGGGCTTGATGAAATTGCGTATCTGGATTTTGCTTATTCACCGCCCTTCAGCCCGGCGTGGGATCCCATTCATATTGCCGCGCAGGAGTTAATAAGAAAATTGTAAGGTCTTTGAAAATTGTCTTTCAAAGGATTAACCCCCGTAGTATTCGACGGAAGATGGTACGTAAAGTCACGTTACTGAAACCACCGAGATCGCAATTCAAGTTGTGGGAAAAGCTCACTCGGGCAAAGTATCGTCATCAGGAAGGCCTCTTCCTGGCCGAAGGATTCAAGGTTGTCCGGGAGTTGCTGAAAAGTGACTGGGAAGCCAGGGCCATTTTGGTGGCGGGGGGAAAAGCGGCATACTGGGATGATTTTTTATGTACCATCCCGGAAGAAATCGCCGTATATCAATTAACGGAAACAGAATGGGCAAAACTTAGTCAGGACAAGGCGCCGGAAGGGATCATGTCCCTTGTCGCCATTCCCCGGAGTTACGATGCAGCTGCGCTGCTGGCCCTGGAGGATCCGGGACATCTTTTACTGCTGTACAGGATCAACAATCCCAATAATCTCGGCGCTGTCATCAGAACGGCTCACTGGTTTGGAATCAGGAAGATTTTACTCAGTACCGGTTCAGTGGATTTTACGAATTCCAAAACGGTGCGGTCTGCCATGGGAAGTCTATTTCACATGACCATCATACCGGATGTTGATTTTGCAGAGACTTTGCCTAAAATCAAGGAGAGTTATTCCCTGGTGGGCAGTGACGGCAGGCAAGGTGTGAATCCACACGCATGCATAAAAAAAGCAGCGCTTTTGCTTGGAAGTGAAAGCCACGGCTTGCCCGATGTCTTGCTTCATATGACGGACGAACAATGGCACATTCCCGGCGAGAAAGGCGCTGATTCTCTCAGCCTTCCCCAGGCGGCGGCAATCATGATGTATGAATGCACGAAACAGGGGACAGGGAGCAGGGATTAGGGGACAGGGATCAGAGGTGGAAGGAATGGAATCGTATATTCAGGTCATCACGACAACGGGAAAAAGGCAGGATGCGGATAAAATCGCCAAAATCATGGTTGATAGAAAGCTGGCGGGATGTGTTCAAATATTGGGGCCCGTAACAAGTATCTACCGCTGGAAGGGGCAGGTTGAAACGGCGGAAGAATGGCAATGCATCATTAAAAGCAGGCATGACCTGTACGGAGACATTGAAAAGATCATTAAATCCGTTCATCCTTACGAAGTTCCTGAGATCATCGCCGTGCCTCTGATTGCAGGGAGTAAGGACTATCTGGAATGGCTTGACAGTACATTGATTCAAAAAGGCTGACGGGGAAACTGGCGGACGTGGAAGACCCAACACCGATCACTGTGAATGCTGCCCTTGATTCCAATCAAAGGTTGCCCTTTCGGGCGTTGCCTGTTATGCTGCAAAACAAAAGATATAATGACTGCAAGGGGGAGGTGACCGATGTTTATGAGGTTATTGTATAGTGCCATTATCCTTGTTTTTTGTTTCATGAATGCAGGATGTGCGGGACCTGCCCATTCAACCAGCGGTTTAAGTAATGGATTGCAAAGCGACGTTGAGCGGCTTAAACAGGACAATGAATCCTGTCAGCGTATTGTTGGCGAAAAGCAGGCAGCCATTGATCAAATGAATATAGAGATAACGAATCTGAATGATGAAGTGGAAGAACTGAGATCGGAAGTGGCGGATCTGAAAAAAGAACGTCAGCAGGCCGGAGAAGGAAAGCAAAAAAACATTGAAAAAGCCGACAAGGAAGAGGGACTTCTGAAAGATCAGATAAGCCCTCTGAAGGAAAAAACGATCACTGTTGAAGACAAGAAGTCTGAGAATTCCGGTCCTGAAAAGGAAGGTGTGAAACATGATCCAAAAGCGGATGTTGACAAAAAGGATGCCCCTCAAACAACGACGGTTGAAAAGGGAGTGGAGCCGAAGGTTCTCAGTGTGAAGGTTTTGAGCGGAAATGGTAAAATGTCTTCTGCAAGGGCAATGTCGGAAAAGTTGAAAAAATTGGGGTACAAGATTGAAAACACCGGACTGGCTCCACGATCGAATTTCGATGTGATTACGATTTACTTTGCTCCGGATCACAAGAGTGAAGCGCAACAGGTGGCGAAGCAGTTAGGTGGCGGCGCCATTGCTAAACCTTTGACCTGGCCCTCTGGTTTTCATGTGATAGTGGTTACGGGCCCTTAGCTGCTTCATTTTCATACGGAAAGAATTCACATACAGGAGGTGCGCAATCATGAAGTTCAATGACATTCAAAAAATGGCCAAAGGTGTCGGTATCAACACGTTTCAGATGAAGAAAACGGACATGATCCTGGCCATCCAGAGAGTGGAAAATAATATTGAGTGCTATGGAACACCGAGGGTTGAATATTGCGAGGAGTACACGTGCCTCTGGCTGGATGATTGTCTGTCTGTAAATGAGAAAGGCAAGAAGGATCGGGTTTAACGCCCTTTTTTAAACCACCTGTTAAAAATATTCATGGCACGGCGGATTTTGGCCAGGTTTTCTCTCGTTGCCTTTTCGCCTTCCGTGATCAGGTCTATGGCCTGAGAGAAATTTGACCAGTGCAAGTTTTTTACATCGGGGCGTATGACCACATCCGCTTCCATCAACTCATACTTTTCCAGTTTGTCTGTCGTAATTTCGCTTGCCCTGTAGTAGATGTCCATCGCTGTTTTCAATTCATCATCCAGACGAATATCACGGTCTACAGCCACGGCAATGACGATATCCGCCCCCGCTTCTCTTGCGACACTTACGGGAATCAAACTGATAATGCCACCATCGGCCAGAAGCCTTTCTTTTTCCTTCAGCGGTTCTATCGCCCCAGGTACGGCGCAACTCGCCATTACGGCCTGTCTCAGGGATCCCGCGGAGAAGACGATTTTTTCGCCGCTGATGAGGTCCGTAGCCACAGCCCGAAAGGGAACATGTGTGTCTTCTATATTAATATCTGGAATAAAAGAATGGATCATAGACCGTACATCATTTACCGATAAAATTCCGGGTTTGAATAGCATCTGTATCAGATAGAACTGATTCTTTAAAAAGCTCTGGATTTTCTGCGTCAGGCCCCCCTCCTTTTCATATAATGAGGCAATGGCATGGATGGCGGAAGATTGAAAGTCGGAGCTTGCGATATAAGCCTGAACTTTCTTTTGCAGTTCATCGGGGGATGTGCCGCTGGCATAAGCCCCCCCGACCAGAGCGCCGATGCTGGTTCCCGCAATGACATGAATGGGGATTCCCTCCTCTTCAAATACTTTTAACACGCCGATGTGAGTGAGCCCCCGGGCTCCTCCTCCACCAAGGGCCAGACCGATGCGTTGACTCCACCATTTCATGATCTCATAAATTCCTTTATTTGATTTTTTTCGCTATGAGTATTTTACCATCAAAATGCTCAAACTTTAACATTTTTCTGTCCTGTCGATCATTTCCTGTCGATTTTATCTAATCTTCTTGTCTAACCCTTTTTCTTGGTATATAAACTGCCATACACTTCATGACCAAGGGAGACGTGACATGACCGATCAAAAGAGTTTTGAAGAAAGATGCATCAATACAATCCGTTTTCTGGCTGTAGATGCTGTGGAAAAGGCCAAATCGGGTCACCCGGGGATGCCGATGGGCGCAGCAGTCATGGCCTACACCCTCTGGATGCACCATCTGAAGCATAGCCCTGCAAACTCTCTTTGGACAAATCGAGACCGTTTCGTCCTTTCGGCCGGCCATGCTTCCATGCTTCTTTATGCTCTCCTCCATCTTACAGGTTACGATCTTGATCTTTCCGATCTGGAGGCATTTCGCCAGTGGGAGAGCAAGACCCCCGGTCATCCGGAACGTCCATGTACCCCGGGCGTTGAAGTGACGACAGGCCCCCTCGGACAGGGACTCGGCAATGCCGTGGGTATGGCCATTGCGGAGGCTCATCTTGCGGCAAAATATAATCGTCCCGGTCATGGGATTGTTGATCATTTTACGTACGTATTTGCCAGCGATGGAGACCTGATGGAAGGCGTCGCCTCCGAGACATGTTCCCTTGCAGGACATCTGGGATTAGGTAAACTGATCGTCCTCTATGACGACAACCGCATTTCTCTTGCCGGGTCCACGGCACTCACCTTTACCGAGGATGGTGGGAAGAGATATGATGCCTATGGATGGCAGGTCATATACGTGGACGACGGCAACGACATTGCCGCCATCGACCATGCTTTGAAAGAAGCGAGGGCTGAGGCGGGACGTCCGTCCATCATTTTTATCCGGACAACCATTGGTTACGGAGCTCCTCATAAGGAGGGAACGTTTGAGTCTCATGGTTCACCTCTGGGAATGGATGAATTGCAGGCGGCAAAAAATCGTCTCGGCTGGCCCCTGGAACCGGCCTTTTTTATTCCCGAAGATGTGCGGGATTTTTTCCGTCAATCGAGAGTCCGTGGTAAAAACATGGAGACCCAATGGGAACAGGATTTTGCCGGATATCAGGATGAATTCCCGGATCTGTCAGCCGAATTCAGACGGATTATGAAAGGCGATTTTCCCGATGACTGGGATAGGGCGCTTCCCTTTTATGAGGCGGGATCCAAAGATATTGCGACCCGCAAGGCTTCAGAATCTGTCATGCAGATCCTTGCTCCCCGACTGCCGGAGCTCATGGGCGGCTCGGCTGATCTGAACCCTTCAACGTTCACCTGGCTTAAGGGGTATGGTGATTTTCAGCAACCCGGTGCCCAGAAAGACATACAGGGCGCCGTCGGTGGTGAATGGGGCTACGGGGGGCGGAATATTCATTTTGGTGTACGTGAGCACGCCATGGGCGCCATTGCCGTGGGCATGGCCCTCCACGGGGGTTTTATCCCCTATACGGCAACGTTTTTGACCTTTTCCGATTATATGCGTCCTCCCATTCGCTTGGCGGCGCTGATGGGACTCCGGGTCATTTTTGTCTTTACCCATGACAGTATTGGCCTGGGAGAAGACGGACCGACACATCAACCCGTCGAGCACGTCATGAATCTGCGTGCCGTACCCAATTTAACCGTGATTCGTCCTGCCGATGCCAATGAAACGGTGGAAGCCTGGCGCGCCGCGCTCCTCAATCAAAGAGGTCCGACCGCTTTGATCTTTACCCGCCAGAACTTACCGGTTTTGAGTCGGCTGGAACTTTCGCCGGCCACCGGTCTTCAGCAGGGGGGATACATCCTTCTGGATACGGGTAACGGTCTGCCTGATGTGATTCTCATCGGTACGGGCTCGGAAGTGATTTTAACTCTGGAAGCGGCAAAAGCCCTGTCATCCGGGGGGTTGAAGGTGCGGGTCGTATCCCTTCCAAGCTGGGAGATATTTGACCGTCAGCCGGCGGGATACCGCAATGATGTGTTGCCATTGGAAGTCAGGGCACGGGTTGCCGTTGAAGCGGGTATCAGGCTGGGCTGGGAGCATTATGTGGGTCTGGATGGAGCGACTGTTGGAATGGATCGTTTTGGTGCGAGCGCGCCATCGAAAATTCTATATGAGAAATTCGGTATCACCGTCCAACGCGTCGTCGAGGCGGCGAAGGCATTGATCAAATGAAACCATGCACGTTATCTGTGAGCCTCTGAAAATCCGCAAGCTCATCGATCTAAATATTTCATGATCCTTTTGAAAAAGCCTGCTCCATTCTGTCTGATGACCATCTCCGCGAGACCATCTTTCGTCGTGGAATCCAGATTGATGATGATAATTCTGACACCTTTTTGCCAAGCAATTTCAGGAATAGATGCCACAGGATCCACCTGAAGGCTGGTTCCGATAACGAGCAGCAATTCAGAAGAACATATCCTGAACAGGGCATCTCCGAGGATTGACTGATTCAAATCTTCTCCCATAAGGATCGTCATTGGTTTGAGTAGACCGTGACATATTTGACAATGGGGTTCCTGCGCGCCCGTCTCTAAAATCCCTTCAATCTCCTGTCTCGGGTAGACCGTTCCGCAATTCAGACAATTGACGCGAAGCGCAGTTCCGTGTACTTCGATGATCTTGGAGGGATCGACACCCGCCCTTTGAAAAAGACCGTCAACGTTTTGAGTCACGACACAGTCAAGCTTCCCCTGTTCGTCCAGACATTTAATTGCCCTGTGTATATCATTCGGACGGGCCGTTGTGATCCTCCGATAGAAATGACGATCCATGTCCCAGTAGCGTTCCCGGACATCCTGTCGGGTCAAGAAGTTCTGATAGGTAAAATCTTCGGAGCCAAACTGTCTCCAGTATGATGAATTGCCTCTGAAATCGGGAATTCCGGATTCCGTGCTGGTTCCGGCGCCGGAGAGGACGCTGATTTTATTTGAGCCGCAAACAAGATCAAGAAATCGACCGATATCTTTACGCGTAATCCTCAGGGAGGCAATTTTATCCCTCAGGATATGTTGGATGTCATGCCTGATATTTGGATGATCGGGGGCGCTTCCCGCCTTCTCATAAAAATATTGTCCTTGCCGGGGAAGGCCGCCCTGTCGGGGAGGAGTTTTACTTAAGGCGGCTTTATGCGTTTTAAGGATATGCTCCGGTGTTGTGACCCTATCAAGAGGCACGGTGACGATTCCGAATCGTTCCACCCCCGTTATTTTCGCAAACACCAATGCGACAATAACCGTCAGATTAAACGGCAGGGTTAAAAATGGGAGATTCGCCTTCAGGAACAGATCGGAAATCACGAACCATAGGCCAAAGCATACAAAGAATGCCAGACAGGTATAAAGAAACGCCTGCCTGCTGGCTACAATAAGCAGGCCGAAAAGAGCAATAGACAGGGGAAGGATATTGAAACCTAAAAAAACCTCTGCGCCCATATGAACCCATCGATGGGGTAAAATCATCATGAATAGCAGACCAGAAACGGTGAAAAAAATGGCCGCCGCAAAGTTTATCCGCGAATGAACGAAGATGCCGGCAAGGATAATTCCCCAAACATGAAGTTTGTATGATGCCATAAAACCCCAAACACCCTCAGTGTTTTGAGGTATGATCTGAAAAAGCGGCATAAGCGGTGTATCCGGAGGAATGTATATTTGCAGAGGAGAGAGAACACCGGCGTTGAAAACAAGCCAGTAGATGAGAAGAAGGGAAAATATAAAAACGGCGACAGCTGGTAAACTCATCACCGGCAAATTGTAGCGGCCGTAAGACAACAATGTCATCATAGCGGATTGAACGACGGTTATAATGATGGCCATGCACATAAAGATGAAAATCGAGGGGCCGGAGATGAGAAAGTACCAACTCCAGAATATGCCAAGGAGGGCGCCGTTAAAGCCGAAGATGCCTTTGGCGATGTAAAATTTATCCTCCTTGAGAAGAAATGCGGATAGAGATGAGATAGAGGCACCCGTCAGCGTAAAAAGAAAAGCTGCCGATGAAAGCATGGCCATGGCAACGAGCATCAAGATTCCCGTCAGCGGGTGATCGGCAAAAATAAGCTGTCCGCAAGAGCGTAGAATGGTGTCGATGACGCGGAGAGGCCGGACTTTGGCGCAAATCATCTCCCATTGGGACAACGTCAATACGTCGTGAAATTTTACCCGGTTGTTCATAATGCTTTGAATCCTGCCGGCTATATGGACTCGGCAGGTAATAACCTTTCAGGCACCCGTTCAAGTCCTTTGAGATCATCGTATGTTTCTGCCCTTCTCAGGACCTCTGCATTACCATTATTTACCAGAACCACCGCCGGTCTGGGAAAGATGAACGGCATGGACTGAGAAAAGTTGTAGGCGCCCACATTTTTAATGGTCAGAATGTCACCGGTCTGTATCCGGGGAAGCATGACGTCCCTGCGGATCACGTCGACCTGCATGCAAAGGGGGCCGAAAATGTCGACTCGTTCTGTCTTTTCCTGGGCGTTACGATTCGATGAGATGGCATGTTTATAATAATAGGCTGTGGGCAGGAGATTTACCCCGGCGTCGATGATAGCGAATCTGCTTCCGCCGTCTCGTTCCTTTACAGCGATTATCCTTGAGAGGAGAACCATGCTTTCGTCCACAACGCTGCGCCCGGGTTCCAGAATGAGCAACGGCTGCTCATTGAATTCACCGGCCTTTTTCGATATGATATCGCAAATAACATCTGCGTATTGATCTGGTGTCGGCGACATCGTCTCGCCGGGCATAAGTTGGGAATGAAGGGTATTGCTTGAAGGGAAGCCACCTCCGATATCGAGATAGGTAACTTCAATACCCAACGTTTTCCGAATCTTTACGGCAAGGGAGATGAGGTTCTCTATGGCACGGCGGTAAATGCCGAGATCGATGACATAGGTGCCGACGTGACAATGCAGGCCCGTCAGTTGCAGATACCTGTGGCGGGAAATGAGCCGGCAAATTTCGTAGGCTTTGCCGTTTTCCAGACTGAAACCGAATTTATCCCAGGCAGGATAGTTGAGCTGCATATTGACGCGGACACCAACTCTGGCCTTGCGGCCGAGTGTTTCTGCTACCTGTTCTGCGATTCTGTATTCGTCATGGGAGTC
>JBAWYD010000043.1:0-18736 GCA_037143735.1 Deltaproteobacteria bacterium | reverse complement strand
CAGATTGCCAACACGGCCATTCAGGTCACCTCCGATCCGCCGACCATTGCGGTGTGCATCAACAAACAGAATCTTACCCATGAGTTCATCCGGTCAAGCAGGGTATTTGCCGTCTCCATCATATCCAGATCAACCCCCATGACCTTCATAGGGCACTTCGGCTTCAAAAGCGGAAGGGACTTCAACAAATTCGAAAATATGAATTACAAAACTGGTATAACGGGAGCCCCGATCGTTCTGGACAACACCATCGCCTACATCGAGACAGAGGTAATGAAGGAGCTTGACTGTGGAACCCACACGATTTTCGTCGGCGAAGTCCGGGATTGCGGCATCCTCAACAATGAAGAAGAACCCATGACCTATGCCTTCTACCATGAAGTCAAGGGCGGCAAGTCCCCTAAAACGGCGCCGACCTATCAGGAACCCGTAAAAGAAAAGGTCGAAAAATCGGCGAAATACACCTGCTCCGTATGCGGATACACCTATGATCCGGCAAAGGGAGACTTTGACTCCGGCATCAAGGCGGGAACGGCATTTGAAGACCTCCCCGCGGACTGGACATGTCCCGTCTGCGGCGCCGATAAATCCAAATTTGAGAAAGAAGGTTAGGCTTTCCACACCTTACGGAGGCGCAGGGAATTGCCGACGACGGAGACGGAGCTGAGTGCCATGGCGGCGGCGGCGAATTCGGGATTCAGGAGGATCCCGAAGAAGGGATACAATGCCCCTGCGGCAACGGGAATTCCCAGGATATTGTAGATAAACGCCCAGAAGAGGTTCTGCCGGATTACCTTCATGGTTTCGAAGGAAAGCCGTATGGCTCTGGGAACGGATCGCAGATCGTCCGTCATGAGGGTGATATCGCTCGCCTCGATCGCCACATCCGTACCTGCCCCGATGGCAATGCCGATATCCGCGGCCGTGAGCGCCGGTGCGTCATTGATGCCGTCTCCCACCATGGCGACAACCTGCCCCTTCGCCTGGAGACGCCTGATCTCGCCGGCCTTGTCGCCCGGCAGCACTTCCGCCATGATATGATCAATTCCAATGGCGCCGCCGATAGCTTTCGCTGTGCTGACATTGTCTCCCGTAATCATGGCGACGGAAAGCCCCATTTTTTTCAGGGCGGCGACGGTATCCTTTGCCGATTCCCTGGGCACATCCGAAAGACCGACAAGCCCGATAGCATGGTCCCCTTCGGCAACAAACACACAGGTTTTCCCCTCACCGGCAAGTCTTGCGGCTTCTTCAGAAAGACTTCCCGGATTGATCCCCTCTCTCTCCATGAGCCTCAGGTTTCCCAGCAGGCACAGGCTTTCTTCCAGAAACGCCTTGGCGCCGAAACCGGATATGGCCTCAAAGTGATGCGCCCGAAGAACAGGTAACTGCTCGCGACGTCCCCGTTCCACAATGGCTGCCGCGACAGGATGTTCCGAAACGGCCTCGATGGAGGCGGCGACCTGCAATACCCTGTCCCTGCTTGCGCCGGGCGCGGCAATGATATCCGTTACCTCCGGTTCCCCTCTCGTCAGGGTGCCGGTTTTGTCGAAAACAACCGTCGTAAGTTTGTAAGCCTTTTCCAGGCTCTCACCCCCCTTGATCAGTATGCCGTTTTCCGCACCTATTCCCGTTCCCACCATGACCGCCGTGGGCGTCGCCAGACCCAGGGCGCAGGGACAGGCAATGACCAGGACGGAGACAAAGTTGAGTAAAGCCCGGCTGAAAACGGGATCGGGAACGAAAAAATACCAGACCACGAAGGTGACGGCGCCAATGGCAAACACGACAGGCACAAAAATGGACGCGACCCTGTCCGCCAGTCTCTGTATCGGTGCTTTTGATCCCTGGGCCTCTTCGACGAGACGAATGATCTGGGCCAGGGCTGTTTCCGCACCCACCCTTGTGGCTCTAAAAACAAAGCTTCCGCTCTTATTCAGCGTTGCGGCATACACCTGATGCCCCGCCTCCTTCACAACAGGCATGCTTTCGCCGGTGAGCATGGATTCATTTACCGCGGAGCTACCGGAAACAACCAGGCCATCCGTTGGTATCTTTTCTCCCGGCCGGACGAGAATCATATCTCCTTTCACGACCTCTTCAATGGCGATGTCCGACTCTTTCTCATCCCGGATCACCCTGGCGGTCTTCGGCTTTAGCCCCATGAGGCGTTTAATTGCCGCGGATGTTCTGCCCCTGGCTTTTGCTTCCAGGAGACGTCCCAGAAGAATCAGGGTTATGATCATGGCGGCGCCGTCATAATAGACGTGAGGGGCGATACCGGCTTCGACAAATATCCCCGGGGAAAAAGTGGCGGCAACCGAATAGAGATAGGCAGAAAGAGCCCCGACAGCGACGAGGGTATTCATATCCGTGGTTCTTTGCTTCGCCGCCTTTACGGCGCCTATGAAAAACCGGCTCCCCACCCAGAAAACCACGGGGGTTGTCAGGACAAACAGGACAGGAAGCATGATTTCCCTGGAAATGGCCGCAAGAAAGGGAAACCAGTGCTGCATGGAGCCCATGAAAATGACGACACTGAGGACGGCGCCGACGGAAAATCGTAGTCTCAGGTCTTTGATCTCTCTTTCCCTTGCCGCCGCGACGGGGTCTTCCAGCATCTCTTTCAGGACGTCTAAATATTCATAACCCTGATCGGAGACGACCTTCTCCAGGGCCTCGACCCCACCCCAAGGCTCTCCATGCGTCACCGTCGCCCTTGCTGTGGCAAGGTTCACCGCTACGTCCGTCACACCCTCCACATCCTTCAATGCGGCTTCGACACGCCGGACACAGGCGGCACAGGTCATCCCCCCGACGGAAATGGTTGTCTGAAGTGGTTTTTGTTCAGGCAACGTCAAATCCCGCCTTCTTGATACGTTCTCTAATCACTGACATATCCACAGGATTTGTCTCATCAAAGGAGGCTTCCCCTTTTTCAAGGCTGACCTTCACGTTGCTGACGCCGTCGATGCCCGTCAGGGTCTTCGTGACGGCCATGACGCAGTGCTGACATGACATCCCCGTGATTTTAATCGTCGCCATACATTCTCCCTTTTTTTTGACTTTTTACGAGGGCATCATAGATAGATGAACCTTTTTGTGCAAAACGGCAAACATCCATGTAACATGTTTAAATTCAATGTTTTTTCTAACACACTCTCCACATCTCTTCAACATGAATTTAAACGTCAGGAACGTCCGGTATAAGAACATTCTTCATGGACTAATTTCTTGACAAGACATTCGCAACTGGCTATTTTTAACCGAGTAAAAATCGGAGAAGTTGATATATGATCATCAGATGCTGGGGGGCAAGAGGGTCTATACCTGTATCCGGAAAAGACTACCTGAAGTATGGCGGCGACACCACCTGTATCGAAATCAGGACAAAAGATGATGACATCATCATCATTGACGCCGGTTCGGGGATCAGAAGATTGGGGAACAGGCTGTTGGATGAAAAACGGTTTCAATATACGATGATCTTCACACACGCCCACTGGGACCACATCATGGGATTTCCCTTTTTTAAACCCCTTTATTTCAAAAAAACACGCATGACGATGTTAGGATGTCCGTTTGCCCAATCGTCGGTAAAGCAGATTATCTCAAAAATCATGGCCCCTCCCAATTTCCCGATAAATTTTGAGGATGCCAAAGCGGATATTACCTATCATGAAATATGTGAGAACTCCTTTCGCGTCAATTCCATAATCGTCGAACCCATCCCCCTGAGCCACCCCAACCAGGGTATGGGATACAAATTCACGGAAGACGGCAAGACATTCGTTTTCCTGACGGACAATGAGTTGAGCTTCAAACACCCGGGGGGCCTCGATTATCAGAACTATCTTGATTTTTCCAGAGGCGCCGACCTGCTCATCCATGACGCCGAGTACAGGGAAGATGAATATAAAAAGACAAAAGCCTGGGGCCATTCCCTGTATAAAGACGCTCTGAAGCTGGCCATTGAAGCCGGGGTGAGGAAATTCGGCCTGTTTCACCTAAACCAGGAAAGGTTTGATCAAGGTGTTGACGAGATCGTGGAAGACTGTAGAAAAACGATTAATGACAGTGATCTTTCACTGGAATGTTTCGCCCTTGACCAGAACATGGAAATTAATCTGTAGGGGAAAATACCATCAGGAGGTATGTCATTTTTTATACCCATACAGGATTCATGACGGCAGGATTCCTGCTGATGCTCGCGGGCATAGCCACTGCCATGTTCATGAGGCGAAGGAGACGGTGGCTTCAGATTCACAAAGCGGCAGGCACTCTGACGGCTATCTGTTTTCTCTGTGGTTTTACCTCGGGGGTTGTCATGGTTGCTCTTTCCGCAGGAGAGCATTTCAGGGTGACTCATGCCTACCTGGGGCTCTTGACAACGGTTTTGACTTTTCTTGTAGCGGTTCTGGGTCATTTACAATTCAGAATAAAAAATGCTTCGGGAAAGATCAGAATGTATCATCGATGGTCCGGCCGCATCACCCTGGTTTTTGCCTTTATGGCTGTTGCGTCCGGCTTGCAGATGGCCGGGATTATTTAATATATACGCAGTTCGAAGCCTGAGGCTACACGCACCGATACCATCATCTTCGGCACACCCGCGCGCTTTGGAAACAACATATTGCAGAGATTACGGCCAGACTGACGGCCTGATGCTCAGGCTCTCCCGTAATCGTCCTGGAGGCGTTCTATGTCGTCTTCACCAAAATATTCGCCCGTCTGTATCTCGATGAATGCAAGATTTTCATCTCCGGCATTCAGAATGCGATGCGCTGCTCCCAGGGGAATATCAACCGATTGACCGGCTTGCAGTTCCAATTCTTCAAGGTCGACGGCGACGACAGCCCTTCCGTAAAGGATAAACCAGTGTTCAGAACGACGCCGATGGCGCTGGAGACTCAGACGCTTGCCCGGATATACGATGATCCTCTTGACCTTGTGATCATTTTCATCCGCAAGCACTTCATAATATCCCCAGGGACGGTGGTCCGTCTCCATGATGATCACCTCTTCAAGGTTTTTTTCATCCTTACTGCCGAGGGGTACGCATGTCCCGCTTCAATCGGTCCACAAAAAGGTCCGACAGGACCTGGTAGGCAATCTCGAAATCGGAAATCGACCTCCCGAATTCATATTTTGTGAAACCCAGCAAGGATGCGGTGCGACTTTTCTGTCCCTCCTCCGTAGGCACCTTGACCCCTGCTGCAAGGGCTGCACCCCACAGGAGCTTCGGTTCCCCGGCGGAAAACATATCAACCGTTATGCCGTTCGGTCCCCTGCTGTTGTCGGAGTAATAGAGTTGGTACTTGCCGGAAAGTGCGCTCTCGTCCATGTACATGTGGTTATTGATGATGAGAAGGGCATCCGCGCCCAGGGCTTTTGCCAGTTTCTGCATGCGGGCTGCCTTTTCAACGTGCCGCGGCCTGAAGCTCACGAGAGGCGGCTTGATATACTCCAGCGCATTGATGCTCTTGAGGCCCCCGGCCGAAGCTGATGATGTCCAGCCGAAGGAAAGGGCAAAAGGCGAACTCACCTCTCCTTCCTTTTTTTCCAGTTCCAGCATATTGTACGCGGCATTGGAGGCCACCTCCTCCGGTTCCACAACCTTGATCCCGTGGGCGATCAGGGCATCCTGGAAATGTTTGTAGATGATGCCGGAAAATTTCTTCATATCCTCCGGCTTGATGCCTTCCTTTTCACGGGAGACGTTGGCGAGTGTCGTAATCCCAAGCCCGATGCTTCTCTTGGCGTAGAGATTTGCGTCGAAGCTGATGATGGCCACCTTCCCGATCTTCTTCAATGCCTCGCAGTCTATCAAAGGCGTAACCGGTTCCTTGTCGGATTTCTTGGGTTGCGTCAATTCCGCCCACTTCATTTGCGCGGGGCTGAAGGTAATGTATCTCTCGACGAACTCCTTCTCTTCAACGTCCGTTTTCGGTAATTCCAGTAGTTTCGGAGGACCGAAGGCCACAAGAAAACTGCACAGCATCAAAAGTAATCCGAGAAATTTCGACTTTATGTCTTTTTTTCCACTTTGAAGATTCATGATCGTAACCTCCCTTTCGAGCGGGCTTTTGAAATGACGGCACGTCGACCTTGTTTGAATATACAGGATGGGAATAAGATTTCAAGAAGAGATTTTGATTTCAATCAATAACTTCCTTGTCGAGTGTGGATATTTTTCGGCAATGGTGGCAAGCTTTTTCCTGTTGATCCTGTCCATTTCAAATTCGCTTTTAAAGGAAACTTTTTTTCTCAGATATAGCATATCCATCAGGGCCTTTTCCGGGCCGGCCATATTGAATCCGCCTTCATTGACAAACCCCCAGAAAAGAGACTCCGAAATTTTTGAATATTCGATCGTCGTTCCCATGTAGCCCACCTTGTTCCTTTCTCCAACAGAAGGGCTCAATGTGATCGTTGTACACACCGTTGGCGACTGAAGGATGACGCCGTGGTAATTCAGCGCCCATTCGCAGGATACATAGGCGGGATTCCTTAAAAAACAGGCCACCTCCTCAATCCTTAAAACATTCTGGCCTGTTAATAAGCGGTTGATGTAAAAGCCTTTGAGGATACGCGAAACAAACTCCTGCTTTAACGCCCGCGTCAGAAAGACGTTAGGGTTGGCCGAATATTTTGCCACATCGGCATACCTGAACAACCTTGGGAGGTTTTGTAATGCGCGAATTGTTTTTATGGGTTCCCCCTTTAGATTACATAACCTGAGACCTGGTTTGATTTTTTCCTTTTTCAAAGCTTTCTCATAACGATAGTCCCTGTCTGACTTTGACGAAGACATCCTGCACCGACGACAGCAAGTCCTGAAAACGCTGTGCCTTGAAAACTGCCATAATATTCTGAGGAATGAATCGGGACAGATCGGATTCAATGCCCGCCAGTATTTCTGCTTTGTCATGATCATTCCAGGTTTCGAAATTGATGTAGTCATCGGGCGTGCGTAACATCGTAAAAGGCGCCTCATACAGGGTTAGTTTTCGCTTGACGAGATCGACATTCACCTCGACACCCAGGGTATGTGTCAGAAACCACACATCATAATAGTCCCTTCCCTTGACGTAGGTTCTTTCCATCAGCGCCCTGATCTTGTCCGACAGGATTTCCTCCAGGGTTTCTACCTGAAGGATACTGCTTGGCGTCGGAATTTTGAACTCCCCGGAGCCCAGCAGGTAGCCGACGGCAGGAAGGCTGGACAGGATCATCAGGGAGACGTCCGGTCGCAGCGCTTCTTTAAGCCTTTCAAACTCAACTTTCACGGAAATCTTTTCACGGCTTTTTTCGGCCTTGAATTCGATGAATGACCTGTATGATTCATCTCTGATGCTCTCCTTTTCATTCAACAGGAAATCGCCCTTGCCAAAGTGAGCGACCATGTCAGCCCTGATTTTCCTTGAGAGGCCCTTCATCAGGTGCGAGAGCGCAGGTGTGGTCATAATTGTTACAAAGTCCAGATCCTCGGAGAATCTTGTCCCGCCGTAACACCAGCGCAGCGCCGTGCCACCCTGGAAAAAAAGATCAACACTGAGTTTATGCGAAAATATATGGTGCAGGATGATTAGCTGCGCAATTTCTGAACGCTTGATTCTTGTCTGGTTGTAGAGTTTCAAGAGGGCTCCGTTCTTCAATATTGTTTACTATATAATACTGTAATGTATTGTACAGCAAACAAATACATCCGTCAATCTTTTTTGGCACAGCTAAAAAAGGCGCTCTCGTCAATCTTCAAAATCTTGGGAACAGGAAGCTCGGGATTTTTATTTCAATGCAGGACTTATAACACCTTCCGCAAAAACAGACCCGTCACGGATTTTTCTGACCGGGCCACTTCCTCCGGCGTACCGGAGGCGACAATTTGCCCTCCTCCCGGTCCCCCTTCGGGACCAAGGTCGATAATGTAATCGGCAGACTTGATGATATCCATGTTGTGTTCGATCACCACGACCGTGTTCCCCATATCGACAAGTCTCACCAGAACATTCAGCAGTTTCTCGATATCTGCGGAATGAAGGCCGATGGTCGGCTCATCAAGAATATAGAGGGTGTTGCTGTTCGTGCGCTTGCCCAGCTCTCTCGATAGTTTTATCCTCTGGGCCTCCCCTCCGGACAGGGTCGTTGCCGACTGTCCCAGGCGTATATATCCCAGACCGACGTCCTGAAAGAGCTGCAGCCGCGATCTGATGGACGGAATATGGTCGAAGAAAGACAGGGCCTGGGTCACGGTCATATCGAGAACATCGGCAATGTTCTTATCTTTGTATCTGATTTCAAGGGTATCCGGATTGAACCTTCTTCCACGGCATACATCACAAGTCACATAGACATCGGGAAGAAAATGCATCTCGATTCTGATGAGGCCGTTCCCCTCGCACGATTCGCATCGCCCCCCCTTTACATTAAAACTGAAACGGCCCGGCTTGTAACCCCTGATCCTGGCTTCCGGGAGGCCGGTAAAAAGTTCGCGGATATGGGAAAAAATTCCCGTATAGGTGACCGGGTTCGATCGGGGAGTGCGGCCGATCGGCTGCTGATTCATCATAATCACCCTTTCAATGCCCCCCATGTCCGCTATGCGTTTCACCTTCCCTATGCCGCCTCTCTGACGGTTCAACCTCCGGGACAGGGTGTTATGGAGGGTTTCGATGACCATGGTGCTCTTTCCGGATCCTGACACACCCGTTACGACGGTAAAAATACCCACAGGGATCTTGATGTCAATGTTCTTCAGATTATGTTCATGGGCGCCCTCCAGGAGGATGAACCTGCCGGGCATCGAGCGACGGCCGGAAGGGACCGGAATGAATCGTCTCCCCGAAAGGTACATTCCCGTCAAGGACTGATCACTCCGGCAAATCTCTTCCGGCGTGCCTTGAAAAACCACCTCGCCCCCGTTTATCCCGCCGCCGGGTCCCATATCGATAATATAATCTGCCGACATCATCATGGCTGCATCATGTTCCACCACTAAAACCGTGTTCCCCATGTCTCTTAACCGGTTAAGGGTTGAAATCAGTCTGACATTGTCCCTCTGGTGCAGACCCACCGTCGGCTCATCCAGCACGTATAGAACCCCGACCAGCCCCGATCCGATCTGAGTGGCCAATCTGATGCGCTGACCTTCTCCACCGGAGAGGCTGCCTGCTGACCGATCCAGACTGAGATAGTCCATCCCCACATCAACGAGGAATTTCAATCTTTCCCTGATTTCCTTGAGAATCCGCTCCGAGATCATGGTTTCCTGACGGGACAGCGGTATGGATTCAAAAAACGTCAGACACTCCCTGATCGGCAACCTGCACACGTCATAGATATTCTTGCCCGCCACCACCACCGAAAGACTTTCCTTTTTCAAGCGCGAACCAAGACAGGTGGGACATTCACGAAGGTTGATATACCTCGCCAGATCCACCCGGACAGCGTTGGAATTCGTTTCTCTGTACCTCCGATCAAGCTGTTTGAGCGTCCCTTCAAACGGTCTGGAGTAAAAAAACCGCCGCCCCCCCCTGTCCAGATAGAACCGGATCTCTTCTTTTCCCGAACCATGCAAAAGGACGCTTTGAATCTTTTCCGGCAACTGATCGAAGGGGGAGTTGATATCAAAGCCATAATGACCGGCCAGAGCATCCAGCATCTGAAAATAGTAAAGGGAACTCCGACCCGCCCAGGGTGCGATAGCCCCTTCCCGAACGGAAAGGCCCCGATCGGGGATTACAAGATTCTCATCAAAATACATTCGGGTTCCCAACCCCCCGCAATCGGGACAGGCGCCATAGGGGCTGTTAAAGGAAAAATTCCGCGGCGCCGGTTCCGCCATGCTGATCCCGCAAGAGATACAGGCGTATTTTTCACTGAACAGGATATCTTCACCACCCGTCACATCAAGACGAACAAGGCCGTCGGAAAGGTTAGCGGCGATCTCAACAGAATCCCGGACCCGCTTCCGGATGCCGTCTTTTATGAACAGACGATCCACCACGACATCAATCTCGTGGCGCTTGTTTTTGTCCAGCGTCATCTCATCGCCAAGCTCCCGGATCTCACCGTCAATGCGAACCCGAACGAAGCCTTCTTTCTGAAGTTTCTTTAATTCCTTCTGGAATTCTCCCTTTTTCCCCCGGATAACGGGAGCGAGGATGCTGAGCTTTGTCTTCTCGGGGAGGGCAAGGATGGCATCCACCATCATGTCTATGGTCTGGGATTTGATTTCCCGGCCACATTGGTAACAGTGCGGGGTTCCAATTCTGGCAAAGAGAAGACGGAGATAATCATATATTTCCGTGACGGTGCCGACGGTTGAACGGGGATTATGGCTTGCCGATCTCTGTTCAATGGCAATCGCCGGCGACAGGCCTTCGATGGATTCAACCTCGGGCTTGTCCATCTGGCCGATAAACTGTCTTGCATAGGTTGACAAAGACTCCACATAACGCCTCTGTCCTTCTGCATAAATGGTATCGAAGGCCAGGGAAGACTTTCCTGAACCGCTGACCCCGGTGATGATGACAAGCCTGTGCCGTGGAATATCTATGTTGATATTTTTAAGATTGTGCTGAGAGGCGCCCTTTATTCTTATACAGTTCATTCAACTAAACCCTGATCCCTGTTTTCAAAGCTTGATCTCAATGTGGGACTTGTTTCTCAGGTCACTGATCCATTCATTATACTTCTTCTCCATTTTCTCTCCTTCCAGCTTTTCTCTGATTTCTATCCGGACGAATTCAATGGGTTTTATTCCTGCGCCCCTCTTGTCGGTGACCATGATAATATGAAAACCTATGGGTGATTCAATGACCCCGCTCATCTCATCCACTTTCAGACTGAAGGCGGCATTTTCAACAACAGGAAGGATCATTCCCTTTTCAACGAAACCGAGATCCCCCACGGCACTTGCGGCAGGTCCCTGTGAATAGCGGGCAGCAAGCAGATCAAAGGGCTCTCCGTTTTTCAGGCGTTTGTAAATCATGTCAATCTCCCCCTTAATCTTTGCCTTTGTTGTCGCATCCACGTTCTTCGGAAGCGGAATCAGGATCTGTTTGATCCTGACGGCCTCTTTGCCCTCATAATCCTCTCGATGTTTCAGGTAATAGTCGCCGATCTCTTCCTCGCTCACTGCGATTTTGGACTGGATATGACGCCTGACCAATTTCATCCTGATAAGCTGATTTCTGACATCCTTTTTATACTCCTCGAAGGTGGACCCCTCCTTGACAAGGGAATTCAAAAGGTCCTCCATCCGGATATTTCTTTGCTTGAGAAAGTTTTGAATCGTATCCATCACCTCGTCATCCTTGATAGTGAGACCGGATTTTTTCGTTTCCTGTTCAATGAGGCTCTGATCAATCAATTTGTTCAACATAACCAGTCTCGCCTCCGCCATGATTTTAACCAGGTCCTGATTTTTGTAGGATTCCTCTATTCTTTTCCTGTAAGATTCAAAGTTATTATTTAATTCCGACAGGGTGATGATTTCGTCATTTACAACCGCCACGATTCTGTCCACGATTTCAGCACTCACTGTCGTCGTCAGAAGCACCCCTGTCACAATAAAAACGCTCAAGGCCTTGAATATCTTCACAACCATCTTCCTCCTCTTGTCGAGTTTCCGTTTCCCTCATACGGGGAAAGGCAACTTTTTCCCCGCACAATAACAGCCTGTTCCCTTTACCGACCTTCCGGGATCGTCCCCATACCCAAAAGGGAGCTGTCAATTTTTATGACTGCCCGTGATCGCAAGCCTGAAATCCATAGAACATATGCCTGTTCTTCTTTCTGTCTTTTCATATCCGATATGACCCGGTCTTTTATATCAGAAAACATTCTTCTGCCTTTTTCTTTTTGTATGATCCTGAAAACATGATAGCCATAGGGACTTTTTATGACCTCGCTGACGGCGCCGGAAGGCAAAGAAAAGATCGCTGCATCAATGGTCTCCGGCATAACACCGCGACTGACAAATCCGAGATCACCCCCCCGGATTGCCTCTGGTCCGATGGAAACTTCCCGGGCAACCTTATCAAAATCATCTCCCCCCTTCAATCGCTTCAGAACATTCCGGGCCTTTTCCCTATCGGGCAGGACAATCTGGGCGATGTGCACTCGATTCTCCGGTGCGTATTCTTTCCTGTGGCTATGAAAGTACGCTTCCGCTTCTTCCTCCGTAACGGAAATTCCCGCATCCACATCAGACGCCATGAGCTTCTCGATTATCATTCGTGTTTTCAATTCTCTTTTCCAGACATCATAATGGATTTTCTGTGTTTCAAGAACCTTTTCAAAAGCTTCCGGTGAATAACCTTCTTTTGTCTCCTCCATTTTTTTTGTCAGCTCGGCGTCACTTACCGATATCTTCAGTTCACCGGCACGCAAAAGCATGATTTTTTCATCGATCAGAACCTTCAGGACCTCTTCCTTCAGGCGATCGTAATCCTCCGGTTTCAGGAAAGAACGATCTCCCGCAAAGATTAGCGCATTCGCGAATCTTTCCCCGAACTCAACAATCGTAACCCTTTCACCATTAACAGTTGCAACGGCCATGGGGGCGTCGTCTTTCTGGCAGCCGCACGGAAAAAGAAAAACCGCCCACAATGCAAGTGTCCAGAGAAGGACGCCGTGGACAGTAAAAGGCAGGAACCCCCTCATTATTAAAGCTTTGCGACTTTTTGTCGACATCTTCCTCCGTCAGTCAATTAACATGTGCAACAAGCCCTTTGCCTTTTCGATGATCTGGTTCCCGTGAAGCCCCGGCATGGAGACATAGAGTTTTAAATCCGGAGTTAACCGCACATTTTTCATGCCTCCTTGAGACATGCGTACAATTTTTAAAGGATCCACAGGGCTGTCCGAATGAAAAGATATGAACATGTGCTTGCCATCGTAACCCATCTTTGTCCCCTTGACAACCTTCACAAGATTCCTGATGCGGATGACATCAAAGAGGGTCTCAACCTCCGGGGGAATATATCCGAAACAGTCCATTAATTCTGCTCTGATCTCGATCAGAGCGTCATCATCAGGCGCCATGGACAACCTCTTGTAGGTGACAAGCCTCCTGTTCACGTCCGCCATATAGTCCTCGGGAATAAACGCCGGCAGGTTCAAATGTATTTCCGGTTTAATCTCCTCCCCGGAAACAGGTTCACCCTTGATCTCCCGGATGGTCTTTTCCATCAACTCCGTATAGAGTTCATATCCCACAGCGGAAATATGGCCGGATTGGGATGTTCCGAGGATATTCCCCGTTCCCCTTATTTCCAGGTCATTGGAGGCGATTCTGAAGCCGGACCCCGGTTCGGAAAACTCCATGATAACGCGGAGCCGTCTCTGTGCATCCCTGGAGAGCATGGCGCCTTTCGGCACAAGAAGATAGGCATAAGCCTCTTCCTTTGATCTTCCCACTCTGCCTCTGAGTTGATAAAGTTGCGCGAGCCCGAACCGGTCTGCCCGATTGATGATGATAGTATTGGCCGACGGAATATCCAGACCGGACGCAACGATGGATGTACAAACGAGGATATTGCAGTCCCGCCTGATAAAGTTTGCCATGGCCTGTTCAATCTCTTTTGCCTTCATGCGGCCATGGACCACGTCGACAACAGCTTCCGGGACAAGCTTTTCAATAAACGATGCCATCCGATAAATGGACTGTACCCTGTCGTGGAGAAAAAAGGTCTGACCACCTCTTTTGATTTCCTGACGGATGGCCTCCCGGATAACATCCTCATCAAATTCGAGGACATACGTCTTGACGGGAAGCCGGTTCTCCGGCGGTGTATGAATGATCGACAGATCGCGGATGCCCACAAGAGAAAGATGAAGCGTCCTGGGAATAGGGGTTGCCGTCAGCGTCAGGACATCGACCAGCGTTCGGAGCTTCTTGAGCTTCTCTTTATGCGCTACCCCGAAACGCTGCTCCTCATCGATAACCACAAGTCCCAGGTCCTTGAATGTTATATCGTCCTGCAATATTCGATGGGTGCCGATGAGGATATCCACGGTCCCCTTGCGAATCCTCTCGACGATTTTTTTCTGGTCGGCCTTTGTTTTCAGCCGGTTCAGCACTTCAACACAGACGGGATAGTTTTTCAACCTCCGGGAAAAATTCTGAAAATGCTGCTCCGCCAGAATCGTCGTAGGCACAAGAACAGCCACCTGCTTCCCGTCCATGGCGGCCCTGAAAGAAGCCCGCAGGGCCACTTCGGTCTTGCCGAATCCCGCATCGCCGCAAACAAGCCGGTCCATGGGCTTGGCACAGTTCATATCCAGATGAACATCCTCAATGGATCTGGCCTGATCAGGCGTCTCCTCATACTCAAAGGTCGAGCAGAATTCATCATAGACCCTGTCCGGCTGAGAATAAGAATGTCTTTCCATGACCTCCCGGGCGGCATAGATGGAAACCAGCTCTTCCGCAACTTCACGGACCGACTTCTTGACCTTTTCCTTCACCACATCCCAGGATGTCCCCCCCAGCTTGTCAACCCTGGGCACGAAATCCTCCGGACCGATGTACCTCTGAATCTGATCAAGACGGTCAACGGGAAGGTATAGTTTGTCTCCATCAAGATATTCCAGAAGGAGGAAATCATTCTCGATTCCACCGATGTGCAGTTTCTGGAGCCCCCGATATAACCCGATGCCGTGGTCCGTGTGGACCACATAATTCCCTTCCGTAAGTTCCCCAAAGGACTTCAGGAAGTATCCTTCCCTGGTAGATTTCGCGGACCTTCTTGAAACCTTCTTGCCGAAGATCTCCTCGTCGGTGATGATGACCAGCTTCAGGTCGGGCAGATGAAACCCGGACGTTATTCTCCCTTCTCTCAGGACCAACCTTCCGCGATGCATCCCCTGATCGAGGTCCGATAAAAAGGGACCCTTCCCCATGCCCGCTGAAAGGTCATACTGATTCAACAGATGGTCCATACGGTGCACCTCTTCCTGTCCGGCGCATAAAAATGTGACCAGATTCCCATCCCGAAGCCATGCTCTGATCTGTTCCACAACGGGATGGAGCATGCCTTCCGCCTCACGGGGCGCCCGTATTTTCGTCAGGGGATTTACGGCCATGCCCATATGCACGCTCTCGTCATCCCTTCCCGTACCAAAAGTCAGCTCGTCAAGGTGAACCTTCTGAAAAGGCTCACAGCGTCCCTGCCATTGTGCCCCTGTTAGGTAAGAGGACGTTTTCTCCAGGTGGAACTTTTCCTCACTGCGGGCTTTCATTAAAAAACGGTCGATTTCATTCTCGATACGCTCTTCTGCCTGCCTGATGGAGAGGATATTGTCGAAAATCATGATGCTGTCCATTGGCAAGTAGTCGAAGAATGTTCCCAAGGTTTCTTTCACCGACAGTCCTTCGCCCCCCTGCTCATGATCAAGCGATTCGTAAAACATGGGAATGAAGAGAGGATTTACCGAAGACATGACGTTATTTTCCATCATTTCCACAAGACGGGTCTTAACCATTCGGGGAAGCTCAAGTTCATTGGCCCTGTACCTGACATTGCTCGCGGCCTGCTGTTTTCGCTCCTCGGACAAGATCACCTCTCGCGTCGGCAGAAGGATAAATTCGGCCAGTTCACCCGTTGATCGCTGTGAGGCCGTGTCAAATTCCCTGATGGACTCCAGCTCGTCTCCGATAAATTCCATTCGGAAAGGGCGGGCAGCGGCGGGAGGATAGACATCGATCACGTGGCCTCTCAGGCTGAATTCTCCCTTCTCTTCCACAAGGGTCACCCGGGTGTAACCTCCCGCAATAAGCTTAGCTGTCAGGTGATCCCGTTCAATGCTGTCCCCGATGGAAATCGTTTCAACATAGTCTGTGAAAACCGGCCGAGGCATGACCTTCTGCATCATGGCTCTCAGTGGAAGGATGATGATGGATTTTTTTCCGGCCAGCAGATGGTACAAAATCTCTATCCGGGATAATTCCACTTCCCGCTGGAATGCAAATACATCCGTGGAAAGAACATCCCACGCAGGGTACAGAAAAACATGATCCATATCTCCATCAAGAAAAAAGGAGATATCCCGAAAAATGTTCCCCCCTTCTTTTTCTGTCGGGGATACGACGATCAGCGTTTTTTGTATTCGTCTGAAAAGAATGGAGACAAGGAGGGCTTTTGCCGAACCCTGAAGACCGCTGAATTGGAATTTTTTTTCTCCACGACCGATCCGGTCAAACAGGGCATCAAAAGCGGGGGCTGTCTTCATCATCATGGAATCGCAAGCATCCTGTCAAGGGCCTTCCGGGCGGGAATTCTTATCTCTTCCGGCACCCGGATTATATGCTTCATCTCTGAAAGGGCGTCGAATATATCATTCAGGGTAATGAGTTTCATGGTCCGGCAGATCAATTTTTCCGACGCGGGAATGAAGGTCATTTTCGGATTTTGTTTCTTCAACTGATGCAGGAGTCCCATTTCCGTACCGATAATCATCGCGCTGACACCGGATTCCCCGGCAAACCTGAGGATTCCTCCCGTCCCCCCTGCAAAATCAGCCATTGCAAGGACATCGGGACTACATTCGGGATGGGCGGCAAACAGCGCCCGGGGATACTTTCGCTTTGCCTTTCTGACGTCATCCACTGTCAAAAAATGATGGACGGGACAGTATCCATCCCAGGGGATGATATGTTTATCGGTAAATCCGGAGATATAACGGGCCAGGTTTCCGTCAGGCGCCATGATGACCGTTTTGTCTCCAAGAGAGGCGACGACATTTAACGCATTCGAGGAGGTACAGCATATATCGCTATGGGCTTTTATCTCGGCGGACGAATTGATATAGGTAACGATGGGAACACCGGGATGGCTTTTTCTTGCCTGGACCAGTTGATCCACAGTAATCATGTCGGCAAGGGGACACCCGACATCCAGTCTCGGAAGGAGAACCGTTTTGTCAGGACAGATGATGGACGCACTTTCCGCCATGAAGTGAACACCGGCAAAGACAATCACATCGGCATCCGTTTTGGCGGCTCCCAGGCTCAATGCCAGAGAATCTCCAAGAATGTCCGCAATATCCTGAATCTCTCCCGGTTGATAATAATGAACGAGCAAAACGGCGTGCCTGTCTTTCAGCAACTTCCTGATCTTGTTCTGCAACTCTCTCTGATCCATCTTGCGGCAAACCTCTTTTCCCTCAGTTGTCATTCCGGACTTGATCCGTGATCCAGTTCCCGGCTGGTCGGTTTAATCGCTATTACTATCCTATGGGGTATTTTTATTCAAGGACAAAAGAGAACCCTGATCCGTCACCTTATATATTGACAAGGAACCTCATTTAAGATAGCTATCTAAAAAAATATCACCTGCGGAAACAAACCTTGAATCATGATCAGCGTTGAAGAAGCTTTAAACGGGATTCTTGAAGCCATATTCCCCTTACCCCTTGAAAAGGTGAGCATCCTTGACGCATTGGGCCGAGTCCTCGGCGAGGATGTCTATGCCGGTCGAAACATCCCGCCGAAAGACAATTCCGCCATGGACGGGTACGCCGTCCGCTGGCAGGATACACGGGGAGCATCGAAAGAATGTCCGGTTACATTGACCGTCATTGAAGATATCCCCGCTGGAGCAATTCCACATAAGAGCTTGGGACCGGGCGAGGCGTCCAGAATCATGACGGGAGCGCCTGTCCCCGATGGGGCGGATGCGGTAATGCGGATGGAAGATACGGAAATGGACGGCGGGAAAGTCAGAATCTTCGCGGCGGCGCACAAAGGACAGGACATCCGAAATGCGGGAGAAGATGTTCGAGAAGGGGAGAAGGTGATTTGCCGGGGAGATGTCGTCAGGCCCGCAGAAATCGGGATGCTGGCAGCCCTGGGACGGTCTTTTATCAGCGTCCATCAGAGACCTGTTGTCGCCGTCCTGGCTACGGGTGATGAGCTGGTAGATATTGACGAGAGACCGACCCCCTGGCAGATTGTCAGCAGCAACAGTTATTCCATAGCCGCCCAGATCAGCGAATGCGGAGGCATTCCTCTTCAGATCGGTATCGCAAAAGATACGAGAGAGGACCTCGTCGCAAAATTCAAAGCGGCCACCCGGGCCGATATCATCATCTCGTCGGGCGGTGTATCCGTGGGGGATTACGATCTCGTGAAGGACATCATGAAGGAAGTGGGAAACAACATGCAATTCTGGCAGGTTGCAATGAGGCCGGGGAAACCCCTTGCATTCGGTTCCCTCGAAGGCATCCCGATATTCGGACTGCCCGGCAATCCCGTATCGTCCATGGTGTCTTTCGAACAGTTTGTAAGACCATCCATCCTGAAAATGACGGGTCATAAAAACCTTTTTCGCAAGACAGTAAACGCAACGCTCAAGGAAGATATCACGAAGAAGGAGGGAACGAGGCATTTCATCCGGGCCAGGATTTATTATGAAAACGGGCAATATGCCGTATCAACCACAGGCGAACAGGGTTCCGGCATCCTGAAATCCATGGTCAGGGCAAACGGCCTCATCGTCCTGCCGGAGGATGCAACGTCCGTCAAAGCCGGTGAAAAGGTGGCGGTCCAGTTGATTGACCGATCCCTGGAACAGACGTCAAAACCAGGGTATCCATAGAAATTAGCATCATTTTGTGAATTCCTTTTGCGGAAGTGCCAAGGTCACTGGTGGGCCTCCCGGACTTCAAATTCGGTGTGGGGCGCTAAAACCGTCTCAGGTGGGTTCGATTCCCATGCACTTCCGCCATT
>JBAWYD010000042.1:0-18892 GCA_037143735.1 Deltaproteobacteria bacterium | reverse complement strand
TGCCAGCCCCTCTGAGCGAAATAGAATACAAGCGGCTGCAATCAGCGAGTGTACTGACGTATCGTGCTTTCGGCTGCCGCGACTATGCCCGGCTGGATATCCGCCTGAGAGACGGCATCTTTTACGTTTTTGACGTTAATCCCAATTCCGATATCAGCTCCGAAGCAAGTATGGCCTGTGCGGCTGAAGCCGCCGGCTATACCTATGGAGGGATGATCGGTCACATCATAGATCTCGCCGTACAGCGCCATCCGACATTCAGAGCAAATATCTCCTGAATCACTAAACTTATCAATGCCTTGACTGAAGTGCTTGCGAACCGGCTCTCATCATTTATCAGGGATTCCGGCGGAGTATCTCCTGGATTTTTGTTTGAACGGTATTACCTGCAAATATATCTTCGATGGCAGAGGACAGGGCGCCGTTGATTTGCTGTTCCAGAATTTCTTCTGAAAAGCGCACGTGTTCAAGGGACGTGGCGCCTGTGGCAGAAATGGTGTAAAATATTTTTCCCTTTTGAACATCCGCGAAAAAGAGGGACAGCTTCACGTCCGCACGGTATTTTTTTATCGGTATCTTATCGTTGCAGACAATTTCCAGTGTATCGATCTTCCCGCCTATCAATATTCTGCCCCATTCTTTTTTGATGGCATTCTCCTGAAGATTCCACGCCGGCATTTCGTCCGTCAGGGTATACCCGGCTTTGAGCATATAATCCCTAAGACTTGCGGTGAGCGCTTTCGCCGGTTTTAAGTTTCCCGGAATAATCGGAATCTGATTGCCACTGGACGTAACCACCCTTCCTACGGACAAATCGTCTCCTGACGGTCTCGCATCATTGAGGACGGCTATGGTAATGGGATATTTCCTTTCCGTAACGGTTGGCTTCGGGGCGGTTCTTGAGGGTTCATACTTAATGTTGACACTATATAGAGAAGGAGCGCAAGATACCAGCAACAGGAACGTATTCAAGAGGATAACCCCCTTTATCATTGTAACTGATTGTCGATGCAGAATGTTTTTTCGTTTGCTTTCTCTCAAGTCGTTCATCATCATTGCATTTCCTTTCAGGAGTTATTTTCCTTTTCTACCTTTGACAACGGTGGATGTCTATCAAAATTACCCGAGAGAGCGAATACGTTCAGGAAAATCCGTGAAGACCCCGTCAACTCCCATCGCCGCCATCTTTGCAATGTCACGGGGATCATTGACGGTATAGACAAACACCATCAGGCCGCGCCTATGGGCGCGCTCCACGAATCCTGCATTCACGAGGTCCATGCGGGGATGCACGGAATAAACGGCATGACGCCTTGCGAACGGGGTATAGCGGCGATGCATCCCGCCGATAATCACACCGGCCCTGAGATGAGGGGCAAGCTCCTTCACCTTTGCCAGTTCCCGCTGATTGAAGGAAGATACGATAAACCGATCCCCATGCCAACCCCGATCCTTTACATATTGATCGATGAGAGAAACGGTCAGAGCCGCCGTATCCGGGCCTTTCAGCTCCACATTGACGCCGATTCTACCGTCCACAAGGTCAAAGAGTTCCCGAAGCGTCGGAATTTTCTGCCCCTTGCCCGCATCGAGGGAGCGGAGATATCCCAGCGATTTCTCCATCAGATACCCGGAGCCGTTTGTCGTCCGTTCGAGCCGCTCGTCGTGGATGACGATCAGTTCCCCTTCCACGGCGTACACGTCCACTTCGACCCAGTCCGCTCCCAGAACGATGGCCTTTTCCACCGCCGGTAACGTGTTTTCCGGTTCATGGCCCGATGCGCCGCGATGGGCAAAACAAAGGATATTTTTCATGTGCCGACTTTTTTGGAAGATTCATGTATCTTTATGCATACCGGATTTTCTTGCCGCTATGTCTGAATAATAGCAGAGGCTTAAGGAGCATGCAAGATTGAAATCGGTAACTGAAATTATTAACAGGTTGTGATCCATATTACATTGACATACAAAGCCGTTTTTCTTATATTCCTTCCAGGAAAAAGGAAGCTCTCATCAAACAGACAAAATCCGGAGTAACTTATTTATAAGAAGGAGGGTCGAGTTATGGTCAGTGAAGGTATAGCAGCGGGCACAAAAATTCGTAGCAGGGTTAATCGAACGATAGACAAAGGGGATTTCTCTCTCTTGCACAGTTTCTGCTGGTTCATTTTGCCTGTTCATTGCGACGCAGAGTATGCCAAGCAAACCTGGTTTGGCGAACGTTCTCTGGCGGCTCCTATCATATTTGTCATCGCCGACGGTCTTGTCCACCGCGGCGACGCACTCACCGAACTTTTAGAAGAACATGGGTTCTCTATCGCCGCTTACGTCGGTATAGAGAATGTCAAATTCACCCAACCAGTCCTTTTCGGTGATACACTTAGAGCAGAAGCAGAGGTGACCGCGTTTCGCCCCACAAAAAATCCACTGCGAAGTTTACTATCCTACACAAACAAGACATATAACCAGCGTAATGAGTTGGTAGTGGAATATACCAGCAATATGCTCGTTCAAAAACAGGGCCAATGATTGGTTCGTGTACATTGTTTCAAGATTATATCAAATCTTGTATGGGAAATTATAGCTTTGTTAAATAAAAGCGAAGGAGCTTTTTTGTGTCATTAGCCGGAAAAAATATCGATGCCCCTTGTACGAAATGCAAACTCCTGCTGGCCCACATTGTCATGTATGAAGTTGACGGTGCCGTCAGCAGGGTTAAATGTAAAACCTGCGGTTCGGAACACAGGTACAAAAGAGAGAAGCCACAGATAACAAGGAGAGATCCCGCGCCGCGTTCCAGGCAGGAAATGCGGGGGAAAACGGCGTCTGCGAGCCGAAAAGCGGTCAATGACGTCCCTGTCCGCTGGGAACTCAGGCAGAGCGAAATGAATCCGGAAATTCCCGTAAAAACCTACCGCATTCAGGACATATTCAAGTTAAAAGATGTCATCCGACATCCCGTATTCGGCCTGGGTTTTGTAGAACGGGTCATTTCAGAGACACGGATGGATGTGTTGTTCAAAGATGCTGTGAAACTGATGGCTATGAATACCCGGCCGTGATGGCTATGGAATAATGGAAGACCGGGACAAGGGAATGGATTCGGGTGTCTTTATTTTTCCAGCCACGTGGCCATGCGGCCCTTCTCTTCCGTTTCCCACACCGGTGAAAGGCGGATCTGCAAAAACAGATGGAAGAGACGCTCCATCGTCTTTACCGCCTGTTCCAGCAGATATATCCGCTCCAGCGTTTTGCCTTCATTGTCCTTCTCATCCTCTTCCATCTCCATCGCTTCCGGCAGTTTCATCGACTGAAACTGGAACCGGTCCGCCTTGAATGTGAATTCCCAGTTCGCTGCATCACGGCACAGTTTAATGCGCCCTTCCTTGATCATCTTACCCTGCCGCAACGCCTCTTTTCCCTCTTTCAGGTCGGAACGAATCCCCTGGCAGACCACCTGCTCAGAGTAATCGCCGTCCCCGGAGGTGAGGACGATTCTCCTGACAAAGTGTATATCCACCTCTTCCCCGGGCGAGACGGTAATCATCCCGTCTCTTTCCTCGCTCTTAAACCAGAGCCACGTGAGAAATTCCCTGCCCCAGGGCAACCCCTCCGGAGAAGCAAGGGGCGCCGCAAATTCCGGGCTTAGACATTGCGGGTCCCAAGGTAAAAAGGGGTGGAAGGAGAAATCGAAAGCCTCATGGAAGAGAGCGTGAAAATCGTCAAGCACCTTATCGGAAAGACTGGAAATAAGAAGGGTTTTATCCTGGGGGTGCCAGCACACCTCAAAGAAGGAGGGGATGGGTTGCACTTTTTTCAACAGATCGCCCCGTACCGCTTCCTTGATCTCCTCCCGCTGCTTTCTGTGAATCTTTGCGATATCACGTTTCGCGATATATTCTTTCTCCACCTGGAGGCATTTTATCCTGAGAAGCGCCGGGGGCACCACCTTTTTGTCAATACGCAGCGAGAAGATGAGATAGTTTCCGAAATTGTATTTCCCACCGGCAAAGTCCGTATCGAGGGGATCTTCTACATCCGTCCATCCGGCTGCCTTTTCCGCCGCCGCACCGATGAAATCGGGGAAGGCGTATCTTTTGACCTGCTCATCAAAAATATTGTTGAAATCTGCCGGAATCTCGCCGGTTACCCTATACTGCGAAAAAGTCATAGATCCTTTTAAAAAGCCCATGAGATATTCCTGTCTTTCAGAAGTGGGCCTTTATAAATGATCCGGATGGGAAAGTCAATCACCCCGAACAGGAAAAATCATGTGTTAGTCCCGGCATTCATAAATGGAGAGCTTAAATGTCCGGAATGCCATCATTAAGGATGTTAAAATCGATTTTTCAGAGGTTTTAAATGAACGCAGACAGACCGGAGAAGACGGCGAGATCATCCTGCCATTCATATTCAAGGATATGGATTCCCAATTTTTTCAGTTTTTCTGAGAGGGGCTGGTCCGTACCCCGGGGAAGGACAAGTATCAGGCGGGGGGTTTCAGGCAGGTCAACGCCGGTGAGCAATAACTTCGACATTCCTGCATGAACAACGGCGGTTGAAGATTCCGTCATCACCTGAAAAACCGTGGTGATCCGCCTGTCTGCATCTACGACGAACAGGTCGATGGTCATATCATTCCCGACGGTGAATCCCTTCCGTTTCATGGCTGAATGTAAATCCGAGACGATCAGTCCGTGATCGCAGCTTAGCTCCGGATTACACCCGAACCGGTCACATCCGTAATCAACGAGTTCCTCCCTGAATCGCGGTTCATCAAAGGTAATTTCCATCTGGGGGGAGCGACGAGACATCACATCTTTCATTTGATTCACTTTGCGGACAAATTGCGTCACCTGCCTCACAAAACGTGGGGAATTTAACGCTCCGACGAGAGCCACCGTCGTTTCAGCATCCCCGTCTTCCATCACGGACCATGCTCCGCGGTAGTGTTTTTCAAACAGCGATTTCCCCACGCCTTTTTTACCGCCGCCGATCTTGCCACGATGGACGACAAATATTCGACCATGTCGATCCTTCGCCAGAGCCCCACCCATCCGTCTGTCTATGCCGCGCAGGGGGAAATTGATCTCACAGGTGGTGGACACCGGCGACGCCCCGGTCGGCTTCCCCACTCCGAAGGCATGACCGCACCGGTTCCCGGATATCTTTTCGTGATACATCCATATCCCGAGACGGCTCGACCAGAAGACTTTCGCACTGAATGCTCCTCCGGGGTGCCCCAGATTGACATGGAGTTTATCATCAACAAAAGGGTTGAAGCTTTTAACGAACTGCCGCCGGTACTTTTTAATGGCAGACTCGTCCTCAAGAACTTTCAACATCACCATTTCCTCTGAGACCAGGATGCAATGAAAGTTGTTACTGATGGGCTGCTAATATTTACAGGAATTGGCTCACTTAATCAAGGCGTTTTCGGAAACATACGGCTCTTGGGGGAGAGGGTCCCCATGGATATTTTTTAGCCGACTGGATACCATAACCGGATACTTATTATCCACTTTTTGTTGTAAAAAAGGAATTATACATCTTCAAATATCCACACAAATTTTAAATAACGTTATCATCTTAATGAGATACGCATCGTTTCGGTCAAGCGGCACGACCTTTGCTTTCTTGGCGTGGTATGTATCCATTGACTATGGACGTATCCTCATTGTAAATGAAAGCTTTGAAATTTAAGTGAAATAGTTTAATAGAAATAAAAAATCAGGTCTTACATAAGGGTTCATATGAAAAAAATTTCTTTACTATTGATTTCCATGATCCTGCTCCTCTCTTTCAATGCGGGTGCGGAGGACCTCATAAAAAAGGGCGATACCCTCGGTCTTGAACGATGCATTGAAATAGCCCTCAAAAATCAGCCGAATATGGTCGCGGCAAAGAGCACACTGAGGGTGAACGAAAGCAGGATCGGCCAGGCAAAGTCAAACTATTATCCCCAAATCAACTGGTCATCCGGTTACAGCAGAATTTCTTCTCCATCAGCGGGCAGCAGTATTATAAAAAAGAGCAATCCCTATGATGATTATCAGAGCAATGTAACACTGAACCAGAACATCTACGATTTTGAAAAGACGGCGACCCAGGTAAAGATTCAGAATCTGAACCTCGATTCATCCCGCTCAGACCTTGAGAACATTTCGAGTCAGACCGTTTTTGGCGTCAGGCAGGCCTATTTCAACGTCCTGCGGTCAGGAAGGAACCGGGAGGTTGCCGTGGAAACGGTTCGGCAGTTCCAGCATCACCTTGACCAGGCGAAGGGTTTTTTTGAGGTGGGCGTAAAGCCGAAATTCGACGTGACGAAAGCGGAGGTTGATTTAAGCAATGCGAAATTGAACCTCATCAAAATGGAAAACAATCTCCGAATCGCAAAGGTAAATCTCAACAATGCCATGGGCATTCCGGAGGCGCCGGAGTATCATATCGTAGATGATTTTGGATTCCGGCAGTACGATATCACGTTTGATGACGCCCTGAAACGGGCCTACGCCGGCCGGCCAGACCTTCAGTCCATTATCGTAAAGAAGGAAGCCTCGGAAAAAACGATTGATCTGCAAAAGAAAGGGTACTACCCGACCTTGTCAGGCAATGCAAGCTATGGCTTCGGCGGGCAGGATTTCCCTGTTCAGGAAGGATGGAATTTAGGAGCGACCCTGACTTTCCCCCTTTTCAGCGGACTTTCAACGAAATACCAGGTAGAGGAAGCCAGGGCAAATATGGATGTTCTGAAGGCCAATGAAGAGTCCCTGAGGCAGGCAATCTACCTTGATGTCCGTCAGTCGCACCTCAATTTACAGCAGGCAATGGAGAGTATTTCCACGACGGAACTCACAGTGAGGCAGGCGAATGAAAATCTTGAACTCGCCGATGGAAGGTACGCTTCCGGCGTGGGAAACCCCATAGAGGTCACGGATGCCCTCATTTCTCTGGCCAATGCAAAAACAGCCTACATCGCGGCCCTATATGACTACAAAGTTTCCCGGGCAAGTCTCGAAAAAGCCATGGGTATGCAATAAAACAAAAGAGGGTGTGAAAGAATCTGATCATGAAAAAGAAAGTTATCATTGTCGTTGCCCTTGTTATTGTATTTCTGGCGGCAGGAGCGTTTTTCATCCTGAATAACCGGGACAACGGTCCGAAATTCAGGATGGATAAGGTGACGAAAGGGGATGTGAGGGCAACTGTTACTGCCACGGGTACGGTCAGCGCGATTACCACGGTGCTTGTCGGAACGCAGGTTTCGGGAACGATCAAAACCCTTTACGTCGATTACAATTCCGCCGTAAAGAAAGGTCAGATTCTGGCCCAGATAGACCCCTCCACGTTTCAGGCCCAGGTCGAACAGGCAAGGGCCAATCTTTCTCTGGCGAGGGCGAATGTAGAAAAATCGGAGGCGGCCCTTGTCGATGCCAAAAGAACCATGGAAAGAAACAGGGCGCTTTTTGCCAGAAATTTAATTGCGAGAAGCGATATCGACACCTCGGAAACCAATCATCAATCTGCCGCAGCCCAACTCACGGCATCGAAGGCCCAGGTTGCACAGGCAAAGGCGGCCCTCGATTTTGCACAGATCAACCTGAGATACACGAGGATCGTCTCGCCTGTGGACGGGACGGTCATATCAAGGAGCGTGGACGTCGGCCAGACGGTCGCCGCAAGTTTCCAGACGCCGACTCTTTTCAATATCGCCCAGGATTTGACCCGGATGCAGATTGACACCAGTGTCGACGAGGCGGACATCGGGAAAATCATGGTCGATCAACCCGTGGAGTTTACCGTGGATGCCTACCCCGACATGACCTTTAACGGAAAGGTCTCAGAGGTTCGAAACGCTCCCACAACGGTTCAGAATGTGGTGACCTACGATGTCGTGGTCAGGGTAAGAAATCCCGATCTCAAACTGAAGCCGGGGATGACAGCCAATGTTTCGATCATCCTGGCGGACAAAAAGGGGGTTCTCAGAATACCCAACACGGCCCTGAGATTCAGTCCCGCTGAAAAAGTGAAAGAGACGCAAGCCCGGAAGGGACCGGGCGTGTGGGTTCTGGAAAACAGAAAACCGAAACGCGTCAATGTGGCGATCGGGATCAATGACGGGAATTACACCGAAATCCTTTCCGGTGGCCTGCAAGATGGCAACGAGGTGATCGTGGAAGCGTCCGGCGTCGGGAAAAAGAGCAATTCACCGCCCGCCGGTCCGGGATTCATAAGATAAAATGGCGCTGATTGAGACCGCGGACATATCCAAAGTTTACGAATTGGGGGAGACTTCCGTCCATGCCCTCGACGGCGTATCCGTGGCAATTGAGAAGGGGGAATTTGTCGCCGTCATGGGTCCGTCCGGCTCCGGAAAATCGACGTTCATGAATGTCCTGGGTTGTCTTGACCAGCCGACGAACGGTCGATACCTCCTCGACGGGATCGATGTCGGCGGGCTGAATCGCGATGAACTGGCGACCATCAGAAACGCAAAGATCGGCTTCATCTTCCAGATGTTCAATCTTCTTCCAAGGACCTCGGCGCTCGAAAATGTGGAGCTGCCCATGCTGTACAACAACATTCTTTCCGGCGAGAGGAAAAGACGGGCACTGACTGCCCTGAAAACCCTGGGACTGGAGGGGCGGGAACACCACAATCCGAACCAGCTCTCCGGCGGACAGCAGCAGCGTGTTGCCATTGCCAGGGCCCTGGTGAACGACGCGCCTCTCATCCTTGCCGATGAACCGACAGGAAACCTGGACACGAAGACAAGCATTGAAATCATGGACCTTCTGGTCAGGCTGAACCGGGAATCCCATATGACCATCGTTCTCGTAACCCATGAACCGGACATTGCCGCCCACAGCGGGCGGATCATCCGTTTTCTCGATGGCCGGGTCGTCAGGGATGAAAGAAAAAAACCCGCTGAAGAAAAAAGCGCCATAACAGGTTGAAAGATATGATTAATATTCCGGCGACATTGAAAATATCCCTCCGCGCCCTCAGGGTCAACAAGATGCGGTCGGCCCTCACCATGCTCGGGATCATCATCGGGGTTGGCGCCGTCATTGCCATGCTTGCCGTCGGCACAGGGGCGAGCGCGAAAATATCGCAGCAGATTTCGAGCATCGGGAGCAACCTCATCATCATTCTTCCGGGCAGCACGACATCGGGCGGTCTGAGAATGGGCATGGGTTCCCAGCCCACCCTCACAAGGGATGACGCTGACGCCATTCTCAAGGAATGCCCGGCTGTACAGGAGGTGGCGCCCGTTCTCAATGGCGCCGCACAGATTGTCTATGGCAATCAGAACTGGTCAACAGGCGTTTATGGAACCACCCCCGGCATGCTGAATATCAGAGAGTGGCCCCTTTCTTCCGGGAGGCCTTTCACGGATCAGGATGTGAGGAGCGCCACAAAGGTCTGCCTTGTGGGGCAGACAGTCGTGGAAAATCTCTTCGGAAGCATAGACCCGGAAGGCAAGGTCATCAGAATAAAAAAAGTTCCCTTTACGGTCATCGGTGTCCTGGAGAGGAAGGGTCAGTCCCCGCAGGGTCAGGATCAGGATGATACCATTTACATTCCCGTTACGACGGCACAGAAAAAGATATTCGGAACCACCTTTCCCGGTATGGTCCGGACCATTATGGTGAAGGGAAAAAGCATGGAGGACCTCGATGATGCGGAGAGGCAGGTCAAGGAATTGCTCCGGCAGAGGCACCGTCTCGGCCCGAAGCAGGACAACGATTTTACGGTGCGCAATCTGACCCAGATTATGCAGGTGGCGGAGCAGTCAACAAAAGTGATGACCCTTCTTCTGGGTGCCATCGCATCGGTCTCGCTTCTCGTGGGCGGCATCGGCATCATGAACATCATGCTCGTCTCCGTGACGGAGCGGACGAGGGAAATCGGCATCCGGATGGCCGTCGGCGCCAAAACCTGGGATATAAGGCTTCAGTTCATCATTGAGGCCCTGACCCTGTCTCTGATTGGGGGGATTATCGGAATTATCGCCGGCGTATCAGGCTCAAAAATCATTTCCGCTGTCGCCGAGTGGCCCACCATCGTTTCCATTTTATCCATATTTCTGGCATTCGGCTTTTCCGGATTCGTCGGCATATTCTTTGGATTTTATCCCGCCTATAAAGCCTCCCTTCTCAATCCCATAGACGCCCTGAGGTATGAGTAATAAGCACAACGGGAACCTCTTGAGGGGTGTGACGGTCGTTCACCTTGGCGTCTCATTCCTGTGGAAGTATTTCCTGGCAATTCCTCCGGCTGCAATAATCCCTGAAATTCCCGCTCCCACAATGCCGCGGCTCTTCCCGGTGCCGTCGCCGGCCACAAAGATACCGTTGACATTCGTTTCAAGGTTTTCATCCGTTATAAAGTGCGTATCGAAGAATTTAATCTCCGGTGCATATAACAGGGTGGAAGGGTGAAGAATCCCGGGTACGATTTTATCAAGTTTTTTCAGGGACTCCCATAGATTGTCGATGATGCGGGCGGGCAAACCAAGGGTTATATCACCCGGTGTGGCATTATAGGTCGCGCTGCACAGCCCGAAATGGCGGGTTGCGCTGTTAAATGTCGATCGGGAACTTCTTCTCCCCTCCCGGAAGTCCCCCACCCTCTGAACAATCGGCCTGCCTCCCCCCAGCAGAAAAAATTGTTTGGCGATCATCTGCCCGAATTCGGTTGTATCGGAAAAGGGTTCGGTCAGAGAAACCGTATTGATTAAGGCGAAATTCGTATTTTCCGTTTTCCGGCCGGAGAGGGCGTCGCCGTTTACGAGCTTGAAGTGACAATAATTTTCCACACGTACCCGCCCGCCCGGGTTGGTGCAGAAGGTCCTGACCTTATCTCCGTGGCACGCGGTGCGGAAAATGAATTTCGGGTCGTACACGACATCGGTAACGGCGTCATAATACTTTCTGTTTAATTCAAGGCGGATTCCCACATCAATGGGGCCGAAATTATGGCGGACGTCTAATTTTTCAGCGACATCACGGAACCAGTAAGCGCCGCTCCGGCCGGGAGCGGCAAGAACGACTTTCGTGGCATAGGTGACTTTTTTCCGATGATGACTGCATAGGACATGATATGTGTCGTCGTCATGTTTCACAATGGAGGTTACTGCCGTTCCCAGCAGGAATTCCGTTTTCTTCAGGTGGTTTCTCAAATAATCAACGACCGATTTGCCGTTGTCCGTTCCCCAGTGCCACTGCTCCGGCGCAATGAATTGAGCGCCATGCTCTTTGGCAATGTATCCCAACGCCTCGGTCTTTTCATTTTTATCGACAAAGGTTACCTGCCGACACTGGGGAAATCGGATGAAGACCTGTCTGATTTCTTCCATCAGACGTTCCGCCGTATCACGATCGATCTGAAGTTCATCCAGATCGATGCCGATTCGATAGTCAAAATTCAACTTACCGTCGTTCAGCAATCCTCCGGAAGGATAAGGGCGCCGATCGATGATGGCAATCCTGTCTACGCCCAGGCGCTCAAGCCACATCGCGGCGAACAGACCGGCGGGGCCGGATCCGATAATCAATACATTATACGCGTTCATACTCTTGTCCACACTCGTGCTCCCCGTCATCCCCCGCTCATTTTCTTAGTCGAGCCGTTTCCTGAAGCGCCCGACGGCGCCGGCAAAGACGACAATGCCCAGGACGGCAAGGGCTACATATTCTGGCCAGAGGACATGCAGCCCGACCCCCTTCAGAAAAATACCCCGGATGATGGTAAGAAAATACCGCAAAGGGTTCAGATAAGTCAACCACTGAACGATGACGGGCATGTTGTCAATGGGAAACACAAAGCCGCTGAGCATGAAAAAAGGAAGGATGAAAAAGAAGGTCGTCATCATGGCCTGCTGCTGCGTCGAAGAGACCGTGGAAATGAAAAGACCGATGCCGAGGGTGCTCAAAAGAAAAAGGCAGGTGGCAAAGAACAGGAGGAGAATACTGCCGGAAAAGGGAATTTGAAACCAGAAAACGGCAATGAGCGTCACCACGATCATCTGTACAAGGGAAATGATGATATAGGGAATTGTTTTCCCGATGATGAGTTCGATGGGTTTCAGAGGGGTCACGATGAGCTGCTCCATCGTTCCCGCTTCCTTTTCCTTTATAATGGCGATCGACGTCATAAGCAGGGCGATGAGCATGACCACAAAGGCGACGATGCCGGGAACAAAGAAATGCTGGCTGTCCAGGTTGGGATTATACCAGGTCCTGATCCTTCCGTCGATTTTGCCGTATGCAATATTTACGGGATGCAGTTCCCTAATCAGTTGCTGATTCAATGTATTGATGACCGTAACGGCGTAGGCCACACGGAGGGATGCCATATTGCTCATGCTGCCGTCGGCAAGGATCTGGACCTCTGCCGTTTCCCCTTTTCTGATTTTCCGGCTCAGATCAGGCCCGATCTTGATGGCGAGATCCACCTTTCCCTTCAACAAATCCTGTTCAATGTCCCTTTCGTCATGGGCAACCTGGGTGATCCTGAAGATTTTATTGGCGCTGAAGGCATCGACAATCATGCGGCTTTCCCGCGTGCGGGACTGGTCCAGAAGGGCAACCCGGATGTCTCTTATGTCGTAGTTCACGACGTACCCGAATAAAAGGAGTTGAACAATGGGTGCAACGATTAAAACACGACGGTTTTGTTTGTCCCTGAAAAGCAGGATGAATTCCTTGCGGACGAGTTCCCGGATGCGGAGCCAGCTCATGTCACAGCCCCTCCCTTTTCAGCAGCAGGTAATTTGCAGCCGCCAGAATGACGAACATGACCGTCATGACGGCAAAACTTGGCCACAGGTGCGCCAATCCGAGGTTCCGCAGATACAGACCGCTCAGAATATCGATATAATAGGTGGCGGGAACGATGCAGGTCACCATCTGAAGAGCCGTCGGCATATTGACCACGGGAAAAACAAAATTCGAAAGCAGCAGGGAAGGGAGATACGTGATGAGAATGGCGCCCTGGTTGGCCACTAACTGCGATTTGGTGACGGTTGAAATGAGCAGTCCCAGGGCAAGGGCGACGGCCAGATAAATGGAAGAAGCCAGGATCATCAGCCAGAAGCTGGACTTCATGACGACGCCGAAAAGCACCTGCCCCATGAGGATGGAAACGAGAACATCGATGAGTCCGATGAAGAAGTAGGGGATTGCTTTCCCGATGAGAAATTCACCGGCTGTGATGGGAAGGGATTTGATCGTTTCCATCGTCCCGTTTTCATATTCCCGCGCAATGACGAGAGACGTCAGCATGGCCCCCACGATCATGATGATGACCGCAATGATCCCCGGCACAATGAAATTACGGCTCTCAAGATCCTCGTTGAACCAAACCCTGATCCTTCCTTCCACAGGCGGGTTTATCTTCTCCATCCCCTGGCGGTTGAGAAATTCGCCAAGCAGTTTCTGATTGTACAGTTCGATAAAGGCAGTTACGTACCCCCTGGTGATGCCGGCAAAATTCGGGTCGCTGCCGTCAAGAAGGATCTGCAGTGGCGCCTCCCGATCCGCCCGGAGGTTTTTCGTCCAGTCGGGGGGAATGACGATGGCCAGGGACGCCCGGCCGTGGTCCAGATATTCCGTCACCGCCCTTGTTTCCGTCAGATGCGCCCCGACGTGAAAATAAGGGGACGCGTCAAGGCGGCGGATGAAATCGCGGGAGAGATCCGTCCTGTCATAATCCACCACCACCGTCTCCACATTATCCACATCGAGACTTAAGGCATATCCGAACAGGAATATGAGAAGGAGCGGAACGGCAAAGGCCAGATACAGGCTCCGGAAATCGCGGATCAGGTGGTAGAACTCCTTGAGGGTTATGGCGCGGATATTTCTCAGCTTCAATGGTGGGCGCCTCTCCGGGACATGATGGTGATAAACGCATCGTTCAGATCAGCATCGGGCCGATCGGGACATGCCGCGGCAATGATTTCCGGGGGACTTCCGGCGGCAACGATTTTGCCTTCATTGATCATCACAATACGCTCACAATGACGGGCCTCATCCATGTAGTGGGTGGTCACAAATACGGTGATCCCCTGCCCGGCAAGCTGACCGATGAAATCCCAGAAGTGCTGCCGGGTGATGGGATCCACCCCGGACGTCGGTTCATCCAGGAAGAGAATGTCCGGACGATGCAGGAGGGCGCATCCCAGAGCAAGGCGCTGTCGCCAGCCGGGAGGCAACTCGCGGGTCAGGCGGTTCTGCACCTCCTGAAGCCTTGTCATATCGAGAATCCATTCGATCCGCTCCTTCCACTCATTTTCCGCCACACTGTAAATACCTAAATAGAAACGGATATTTTCGAGAGGGGTCAGGTCTTCGTAAAGGGAGAATTTCTGAGACATGTAACCGATGGATTTCTTGATGTCCTCGGGCTTCGTAAAGATGTCGTGCCCCGCCACCTGCCCCCATCCGGACGTCGGCATGAGGATGCCGCAGAGCATGCGGATGGTCGTGGATTTACCGGAACCGTTTGGGCCCAGAAAACCAAAGATTTCACCCTTTTTTACGGAAAAGGAAATTTTATCGACGGCGACAAATGCCCCGAAACGCTTTTCCAGATCCCTGACGGCTATGGCGTCATCGTTTGAAGGAATCACGCGTAAGTTCCTCGTCAACCTCCCGTATCCGGGAAATCATGGCGGCCTCCAGTGTGGGAAAGGAGGCGCGAATGTCCACCGGGGTCGCCGTGTCCAGTAGTTGCGCCCGGTGCATCAGGGCCAGACGATCGCATTTCTCGCCTTCGTCCAGATACGCCGTGGAAACCACGATGGTCATGCCGTCCCCTCTCATCTGCGTCAGGATGTCCCAAAACTCCTGCCGGGATACGGGATCGACGCCGTTCGTCGGTTCGTCAAGAATGAGAACTTTTGGCTCATGAACAAGAACACAGGCGAGCCCCAGCTTCTGTTTCATCCCGCCGGAAAGATTCCCCGCCAGACGATCAGTAAAAGGAAGGAGGTTGGAAAATCCAAGATATTTCTCCCGGCGTCTCTTTCTTTCCGCGCCGGTAATGTTGAAAACATTCATGAAAAAATCCATGTTTTCATCTACGGTGAGATCGTGATAGAGACCGAATCGCTGGGGCATGTAGCCGATGAGATCTTTGATTCTTGTCTTTTCAGACACGACATCCGTGCCGTCAATAACAATGCTGCCGGAAGACGGCTTGATCATGGTGGCGATCATGCGCAGGAGTGTGGACTTGCCGGCCCCGTCGGAACCAACAAGGCCAAAGATAGTCCCCCTTTCCACTCCGAAGGATACATTCCGGACGGCTTCTGTATTTCCGAAATTCATGCATACATTTTTCACGGAAATCAACGCATTTTCGTGATTCACCATACCATGAGACATTTCGCAAAACTCTCGCCCTGAATCTTTTCCCTTTTCCCTTTTTACTGTTCCCTTACCGTAACCACACATCGGCGGGCATCCCTGATTTAAGCTCGAGGTTCGGATTGGCTATGGATACCTTGACCAGGTAGACGAGCTTTACCCGCTCTTTCCGGGTCTGAATAATTTTGGGAGTAAACTCGCCTTCAGGGGAAATAAAAGAGACATATCCCGCATAGACCTTGTCGGGAAAGGTATCCACCCGGACATCGACCTTCTGTCCCGGTTTTACTTTTCCGATCTCCTTCTCATCCACAAATATCTTCAGATCCACCCGGGAGAGGTCCGCGAGTGTCAATACTTCACGCCCCGGCGTTACCACTTCCCCGGGCTCAACGTTGCGGCTGGTAATCGTCCCGGAAATGGGCGCCTTAAGCTGTGTATATTGCACCTGGATATCCGCCTGATCGAGGGCCGACCTAACCGCCTGAACCTGGGAACGAGCGGCTTCCACGTCCTGCCTCGCGGCTTCAATTTTCTTCAGATTACTATGAGCCTGCTTAAGAACAGCCTCCCCTTCGGCGAGTCTGTTTCTTGCCGTGTCATAGTTGAGCTTCACCGCATCCCGCTCCTTTTCCGACGCAACCCCCTTACGGAACAGCTGTTCATACCGCTCGTGATTTTTCCGGGAGTCATCCATGACATATCCGGCGCTCGCGACGCCGGCTTCGGCCCTTGTCACCTCGGCGGGCAGCGTTTTTGTATTAATCTCCAGCATCGTTGAAAGCTGCTCCTGGTTTCTCATTGATTTATCCAGGTTTGCCTTTGCCTGGTCATACCTTGACTGGAATTCCGATCGATCAAGCTCCGCCAGGACCTGGTCTTTTGTCACGGCCTGACCTTCATTGACCGCCACACGGAGCACCCGGCCGCCCACCTGGAAGGCAAGATTGGCCTGGGTTGCTTCAATCGTCCCTGAGAAATACAATTCCTTGCCTTGCGTTTTCCACTGCCCATAATAGACAAAGGCACCGACACCGATAAGGAGAACGGCAAAGACGATAACGATGATTCTTTTTTTCAAGGCAATTCCTCCTTCAATTCCCTGTTCCCGGTATTCTCCGCCGCCATCGCCCTTTCCAGCATTGCATGACTGATATGGTAATCGCCAAGGGCGTTGGTGTGGTCCGATTTCGCCCTTGTCAATAACGTCTGCGCATCAAGAGCGTCCGTAGAGGTTGCCACCTGTTCTTTGTACCTTTCCTCTGTAATCCGGAAATTCTCCTGGGCCTGCTCGACGGCCTTTTTTGATACGAAAATCTGTTTCTCCGCCTCACGAAGGAGCAGATAGGCATTTTTGACCTCAAGGACAATCTGATCCCTTGCGTTTGTGAAGGCGTCGTTTATCTGATTCTCTCTGCTTTTTATGACATCAACCCTGTTTTTTGTCTTCCCCCACTCCCAGAAATTCCAGTTCGCCACCGCCATGACGTACCAGTTTTCCTGATCCCTGTAGGCGCTGCCCGAAACGCCGGGAGTGTCTCCGACCCGGGAGTAATTCCCGACGAGATTCACACTGGGAAAGAATTCACTTTTTGCCTGGCTGACCATCTTTTTCGCCTGTTCTACCTTCAGTGAATACGCTCTGATCTCAGGCCGGCTGTCCAGGGCAACCTTCACACAATCTTCAAGAGGCCGGTTAAAAGGCTTGTGAGCCAATATATCCTCTACTTTCACAGGCGTATCTATCCCCCTCCTGAGGACCGTATTTAACTTCGACCTCGCCAGTTCGAGGCCGTTTTCGGATTTGACGAGAAACTGCTGACCGTTGGCAAGTTCAACTTCGGCGTGGAGAAGATCATTCCGCGGGATCATCCCGACATCAAAAAAATTCTGCGCCATGTTCCGGTGAGACTCTAATTGTATAACGGACTGACGCGCCACATCCAGAAGCTTCTCCGCCTTGATGGTGTTAAAGTAGGCAATCTTGGCTGCCTGGGTAATGTCCAGCGTCACCATCCTTTCATCCATCCGTGCCACGTCTACGCCAAGCCTGCCCACCTCGTAGTTTGCAAGAATGCCTCCGCCGGCAAATACGGGCTGCCTGGCCTCCAGCGCCCAGGTATAGTTATCCCTGGTGCCCGTCGTCATGGTGGTTTTTGAACCGGGAGTGGACAATCCGTAAAGGATGGAATAAGGATCCGTATTGAACCTGGTATAGTTGTAGGACGTACTGAGCTTCGGCAAAAATCCTGTAAACGCCTCCTGTTTCTGCGCCTCCGCCCCTGCAATGCCTTCTTTCGCCGAATGTACCATCACGCTTTGCTTCAATGCCATGTCGATGCTGTCCTGCAAAGTCAGCAGATGATCATTTTCCGTCGCAGACAAACCGGAGCATAGAGAAAGACAAATCAGTACGACAATAACCGGCCGCCGCAACATACCTCTCATTCCCATACCCTTACTCCCGTTATGATCTTTTGGGGACAGATTTGAAATCTGTCCCCAAGGGATCCGAAACCGTCATTGCTTAATCGCTCTTAAAATCAGGTTTTCAATCTCTTCAGCAACTTCTCCGGAAATTTCCACATTCAGCTGCTTCACACTTTCAGGAATCCAATTCAGTCTGGCTCTGATCGGTCCGCTCGCTTTATAAAACATGAGTGTGCCGATAACCATCATATGGAGGATAAATGGAGTTGTTTTAATGAAAATCCCCTGTTTTATTCCTTCGTCAAGAATACCAGTAAGTATCCCGATAATGCGGGCGATATCCTGAGCGACAACTTCCGGGAAATTCTGTCCCCCGGAGGCAACTTCCCTCATCATGATGGGCGGTATCAGTGGATTATGGTCTATCGAACGGGCGATATTGCGAATGTATGTCCTCAGTTTTTCTTCGGGTGATTGGGCTTCTTTGATACCGAGAGCAATCATATCGGCAATATTGCCAATGATATTATGAATCACTTCGGCGTAGAGGGTTTCTTTATTTCCAATGTGGTAGTAGATGGTGGCTTTATTTACTCCGGCACGCTTCGCAATTTCATCAACTCTCGTGCTGCCGAATCCAACCTCGGAAAAGATGTTCATCGCCGCAGTGAGGATGCGTGTTGCGGTTTCACTTCTCTTATCCTCTGATGATTGATGGTCCACCCTGCACTCCTCATGAGAGATTCAATATTTTAACCAACCGGTTAGTTTAACCATTTAGTTAATACTACACTGACCATTTTATTGTCAAGCTTTTATATAAGAGAGGACCGACCAGTTCGATGCTTTATCGGTTTGTGAATAAATTATTGAAATATAATGAAATATGCCTTGACTATGCGTAAAGAGTAAAGTACCGTTTCCGCATATTCTGTGCCTTACAATGGTCTTTAGTCGGTATGGTACAGTTAAAGTTGGGTTATGACAATTTGAAGCGCAAAGGCGGCCATCATGCTCTTTAGAGTCTTGGTGGCTTTTTTATTTCTGTCATATTGGTAATTCGACTTTTGGTAAATTCTAAGAAA
>JBAWYD010000041.1:0-19676 GCA_037143735.1 Deltaproteobacteria bacterium | reverse complement strand
GGGAAAAAATGGAGGCGGCAACCGGACTCGAACCGGTGGATAACGGTTTTGCAGACCGCTGCCTTAGCCACTTGGCTATGCCGCCGTATTGAAAAAATTGGAGCGGGCGAACGGATTTGAACCGTCGACGTCTACCTTGGCAAGGTAGCACTCTACCACTGAGTTACGCCCGCTCTTGATTGCGAGGTCGAAATATAACAAATAATTCGTTCTTGTCAATAAAAAACTGACTGAATTGCTGTCTCTATTTTGCCTTCACCGCTTTATCGACAAGCCATCTCATTGATTCCGGATATGAGGACATCCCGCGGGGAAAAATGTCACTGTGATTCTCGCCGGGAATGGGGGTTTGTAACAACAGCCGAATAAAATTTAATGAGATAATCAGCCCCGGAAACAAGGGATAAAGCCAGAGCGACATAGAGGATTACCATACCGACGACATAAGCATCCGCACCTAAAAACGGATAATGAATCATCAGAGCCGACACGGCGAAATTCTGACAGAGGGTTTTTTGTTTTGCAAGCGAGCTTGCCTGAACGATAAGGCCTTCCGATGAGGAAATGCTCCTGATCCCGTCAACAATAAAATCCCGCATGATAATAACGGCCACGATCCAGGCGGGAATGCGGCCGATGGGGATCATCAGAATCATCGCTGTGTTCAGAATAAGCTTATCAGCGATGGGGTCCAGAAATTTTCCCATCACGGTTTCAATCTGATATTTCCTGGCTATATAACCATCCAGAATATCCGTAAGGGCTGCGATGATAAAGAAAAACGTAATAACAAGGCTTCCCGTCGGCCCTGGAGAAAGCAAAAGAAGGAACAATGCCGGGATAATTGCGAGCCTCAATATGGTCACGGTATTGGGGAAGTTGAACGTTTCCCTTTTCTCCATTGAAATGGGTAGCCTGTCAAATGATCTTTTTAATAAATCAATCATATCTTCTCTGACGTTATTTTTTAGGAACTTTTTTCCAATCCGTTAAAAAAAGTTCTATCCCCTGATCTGTCAGGGGATGTTTCGCCAGCTGGGCAATCACCTTAAGGGGAATCGTCGCAATATCTGCACCCATAAGAGCCGCTTCAAGGACATGACGCGGATGCCTGACGCTCGCGACAATAATCTCCGTTTCAAAACCGTAATTATCATAAATGGCGATGATTTGCTCAACAATTTCCATCCCGTCATGCGACACATCATCAAGTCTGCCCACAAAAGGACTCACGTAGGCGGCGCCGGCTTTGGCTGCCAAAAGTGCCTGCAGGGGAGAAAAAACAAGGGTCTGATTGACACGAATTCCCTCGGCCGCCAATAATCTGGTCGCTTTCAACCCTTCCGTCGTTAATGGAATCTTGATAACGGCATTCTCCCCAAGCTTGGCCAGTTTTTTCCCTTCTTTCAACATTGACCGGGCATCCAGACTCACAACCTCCAGGCTGACGGGGCCGTCAACCGTATCGAGAATCTCCTTTACAACCTCTTCAAATCCTCTCTTTTCTTTAGCTATGAGTGATGGATTCGTCGTCACACCGTCGACCATACCAAGATCAATACCTTCCTTAATCTCCTGAATATTGGCCGTATCAATAAAAAATTTCATCTTGCACCTCGCTCATTATTCGTCTTGATGGTTCGTCTTCTTGATTGTTTCATTTTCTGATTTGTATTGCTCACAACATTTTCGACTGCAAAAATAGGCTGTCTGACCGTCAATGAATGTACTGTATGCCTGGCTCACGGGCAAATGCCGGTGGCAGTTCGGATCCTCTACAAGGTCCTCTCCATCCCCGATCACCTCCCGTCCCTGGGGATGACCGAGCGTCGGTTCCGGGGAAAGAAAAAACCCCTTGAAAAGTCTGTATAGAAAATAAAGCAGGCCGAAAAGAACAATCAAGCGGAGCAGGTTAACCATGACGCCTCTACATTCCCGTATTTTTCTACAATGCCTTCATCATCCAGCCTGTCCATCAACCCTCGTATGGAGACCCCAAAAGCGGGATGAATCACATAGGAAGCAATTTCGCACAGGGGAATAAGAATAAATCGCCTCCTGTGAAGCCCGGGATGGGGAATTACCAGATTTTCATCCCGGATAACGTCCTGGCCATACAAAAGAATATCCAGGTCGATAATCCTTGGTCCCCATTTCTCCTTCCTGACTCTTCCCATGTTGTTTTCTATGTCCTGAAGCACTTTCATGAGCTTATGAGCCGTCAGCTCTGTCCTTATCTCGGCAACGGCATTGATAAACCAGTCCTGCTCTACACATCCGACCGGCTCTGTCCTGTAAAGGGAAGAGCTCCTGAGAAGGTTTACGCCGTCTGCCTCGGATATGAGGTGCATCGCCTTTAAACAATGACCTGCCGGGTCATCCATATTGGAACCCAAGCCCACGAAACAGATGACTCCATCCATCATTACCCCTTCAATCCCAGTACATCCTGCATATCGTAAAGACCGTTTTTCTGATTCACAATCCACTTCGCCGCCCGTATGGCACCTTTTGCGAAATTGTCCCGGCTGTGTGCCCGGTGAATAAATTCCAGCCGTTCTCCAACGCCGCCAAACATGACTGTATGATCTCCGACAATATCACCCGCCCGGAGTGTTTGAATGCCTATTTCGTTTCTGGTCCTTTCACCAACCATTCCTTTTCTCGCGTAAACACCCACCTGTTCAAGATCGCGACCGAGTTTATCCGCGATCACCTGTGCCATTTTCATGGCAGTTCCACTCGGCGCGTCCTTTTTCAGATGATGATGGGCCTCCATGATCTCTATATCATACTCCTCTCCTAAAATACCGGCCACATATTCCAGGACTTTAAACATGACATTGACACCCACGCTCATGTTCGGCGCCAGGACACATCTCGTATTGCCGGCAAGGCTTTTTATCCGCTTCGTCTCTTCCGCAGCAAAGCCGGTGCTCCCGATGACAATGGCGCGACCTTTTTCAGCCGCAATTTCAAGGTGCTTCAGGGATACCTCGTGATGGGTAAAATCAATAACGACGTCGCCTTTTTCAATACAAGCGGTGAGATCATCCTCAACGATCACACCCGTCTTGCCAAGCCCTGAACTCTCACCCATGTCCCTGCCGATCTGGGCATGACCCTCCTGCTCTACTGCACCCACAACCTGGATATCCTGGCTGGCAGAAATCAGGCTGATGATGCGGCCTCCCATCCTGCCGCCGGATCCCGTCACTATGGCCTTAATCATCTAAAACTCCTTTTAGTTAACAACAGACAACTCAATCCTTTGAAATAAGTCCGTAATCCGCCATTGCATTCCTGAGTTTTTCATAATTACTATCCGACATTTTGTACAGCGGAAGCCTGACGTCGTAGTCAATTTTTCCCATCAGGGAGAGCGCCGCTTTTACCGGAACGGGATTTGTCTCTATAAAGAGGGCATCAATGAGGGGAACCATTTTATCATGAAGTTGCCTGGCCCGGCTGATGTCCCCCGCCTCGAAAGCATCGATCATGCCCGCCATATCTGCAGGAGCGACATTGGATATGACGGAAATAACGCCCTTCCCTCCGATTAAAAGCAACGGCAGGGTAAAAAAATCGTCTCCTGAAAGGACATCGAATGCACCGCCGCAAAGACTGATCACGTCCTGCATCTGCTTCAGAGAACCGGATGCCTCCTTAATGCCGACGATATTGCTTGTTTTGGAAAGTTTCGCAACGGTTTCCGGCATCATATTTACACCCGTTCTGCCGGGAATATTATACGGAATGATCGGTATGGGAACATTTTCCGCGATCTTTTTATAATGCTGGTAAAGCCCTTCCTGAGTGGGTCTGTTGTAGTAAGGACAGACTATCAATGCACCATCCGCACCAGCTTCATGAGCATGCCGGGTCAAACGCAGCGCCTCCTCCGTACTGTTGGAACCTGTGCCTGCAATGACAGGAACACGCTTCCCCGCTGCATGAATCGCAATTTTTATAACCTTATCATGCTCTTCATGGGAAAGGGTTGAGGACTCTCCTGTTGTACCGCAGGGCACAATGCCGTCAGTCCCGTTTGCAATCTGGAATTCGATGAGTTCCCTGAAAGTCTCCTCATCCACCCGACCATCCTTAAAAGGCGTAACGATTGCTACGATTGCTCCCTTAAACATATGATCTCCTTTTTTTCATCACACTTGTTTTGATGCTGTTCGTTTCAAATAATCAGGGATGGTTTCTCCTCTGATCAGATCGGCATAGGTTTCTCTTTTTCGAATCACATGGAACCGGTCATCGCTGACCAGAACTTCCGGTATCCTGCCCCTGGAATTATAATTCGAAGACATGGTGAAACCGTAAGCCCCGGCGCTCATGACGGCCATGAGATCTCCCCTTTCGAACCTCGAGATCTTCCTCCCTTTTGCCAGATAATCCCCCGACTCGCAAATGGGGCCGACAACATCGGCGACGATTTCATCCCCTCCTTCTCCTGTTACCCGTTGTATCTTATGATAGGAATTATAAAGACTGGGACGGATCAGATCGTTCATTCCCGCATCAACAACAACAAAGTTCTTTTCCTCATTGCTTTTAGTGTAAAGAACCTTTGTGACAAGTATTCCGGCGTTGCCCGCAATAACCCTGCCAGGTTCAAATATAAACGTGCATTCCATGTTCTTCGATGCATCCATCATTGCCTTTGCATATTCTGAGGGGTGGGGGGCCGTTTCCTGATCATACGTAATCCCCAGACCTCCTCCCAGGTCGAGATAACGGATTTCCAGACCGTCTTTTCTTAGAAGGTTGATCAGCTTTTTCAATCGGTCCAGGGCATCAACAAACGGAGATACCTTAGTCACCTGTGATCCGATATGACAGCTGACGCCTTTGATATCAAGATTTTCCAGCTTCCTTGCCTCGCGATATTCTTCCAAGGATCTTTGAATGTCGATTCCAAATTTATTTTTCTTGAGTCCCGTGGATATATGCGGATGGGTTCCCGGATCGACATCTGGATTCACCCTGATGGCAATGCCGGCAACCTTTCCCAGTTTTTTTGCACATTCGTTGATGACGCGAAGCTCCTGCGAAGATTCAACATTAAACAGAAGAATTCCCGCCTCAAGAGCGTATTCAATCTCATCCACCTTCTTGCCAACGCCGGAGTAAACAACCTTCTCCGGGTTCACGCCCGCCTGCATGGCCCGGTACAGCTCGCCTCCGGACACAATATCCACACCTCCTCCTTCGTTAATAAAGATTTTGAGTATGGCTATATTGGAATTGGATTTTGCGGCAAAACAGACGATATGGGGAACGTCTTTAAAGGCCTCGTCGAAAACTCGAAAATGGTGTTTAAGGGTTCTGTCGCTGTAGAGATAAAAGGGAGTTCCCACTTCTTCAGCTATCCGGGCTATTGGTGTTTCTTCGCACCAGAGTTCTCCATCTTTGTAATGAAAATAATTCATTCCGGTTTAATCCTCCCGGCAAATTACTTGATTCCCGCCTCCGCGGGAATGACAATTTGAGACGGAACAGGGTCCGCCTTCTTCCCGCAGCCTGCAAACGCAATGAGCATCAGCATAACGGCCATGATCATCATCAGGCTCAACCATCCGTATGTTTTCATTTTCGTTTACCCCGGATACTTTTAATCCGCTTCAAAACGGCATCCTTCCCTGTCCCGCCCTGGCTACATCTTGAGTTTAACGCGTTTTCCACCTGAAGACAGGTATAAACATCATCCCCAAAACCCTTGTGGAATAAGCGAAATTCCTCGAGCGTCAGACTTTGCATGTCCTCACCTTTCTCAATGCAATAAGCGACAAGACGCCCGACGATCCCGTGGGCCTCACGGAAGGGAATGCCTTTCATCACCAGATATTCAGCCACATCGGTGGCTGTCGAAAATCCGCCGGAGGCTGCCTTTAGCATCCTTGCCCGGTTGAATTTAGTATGTTCGATCATTTCACAGAAAATATGGAGGCAGCTGTTCACCGTATCAACCGAATCAAAAAGAGGTTCCTTATCTTCCTGCATGTCCCTGTTGTATGTCATGGGAAGTCCCTTCATTATCGTAAGAAGGGCAACAAGATTCCCATACACCCGTCCAGTTTTCCCACGAATGAGTTCGGCCACATCCGGATTCTTCTTTTGCGGCATGATGCTGCTGCCCGTCGTATAGGCGTCAGATATTTCCACAAATTTGAACTCATCCGTTGACCAGATGACGAGGTCTTCGCAGAACCGGCTTAAATGCATCATGATTAGCGAAGAAATAAAAATGAATTCTGCAATAAAGTCACGATCAGAGACGGCATCCATGCTGTTTTCAGACATCTTTTTAAATCCCAGCAAACGGGCTGTGCAGGCCCTGTCTATGGGAAGACTCGTACCCGCCAGGGCAGCAGAACCTAAAGGCATGATATTCACCCTTTCATGGCATTCCCGCAACCGCTGTTCATCCCGCTCAAGCATTTCCCGGTAAGCGAGGAGATAATGTGACAAAAGCACGGGTTGAGCTCTTTGCATGTGGGTGTAGCCCGGCAAAATGGTATCTATCTCGCTTTTTGCCAGATCGACAAGTTTTGATTTCAGCCCTGCAATCATTTCTCCGATGATTCGGATTTCGTCCCTGAGATAAAGCCGGATATCCAGAGCTACCTGATCATTCCGGCTCCTTCCCGTATGGAGCTTTCCGCCCGTCTCCCCGATCTTGTCAATGAGGGCTTTTTCGATGGCCATATGGATGTCTTCGTCCCGGGCATTGAATATGAAGCGCCCCTTTTCGATATCTGCCAGGATTGCTTTGAGACCCGTGACGATGTTTTTTTCCTCATTTCTTGAAATCATCTTCTGCCGTGCAAGCATCCTGGCATGGGCAATGCTACCCTCAATATCATAGCGATACAGGCGCTTATCAAAGTGGATCGATGCGGTAAACGCCTCTACCAGCGCGTCTGTCGGTTCGCTGAATCTCCCGGCCCAGGGCTTCTTCTTTTTTTCTTTCATCATTGTATTATAACGGCTTCTCCTCTTGTCGGGCGAGACACCCAACCTGCTCTGATATGAGAACAGTCGTCCCGCCTGTCTGTCTGCACCCTGATCCCTAATCCCTGTTTTTCAAGGCCTGTATCCGCATCCTGAGAGCATTCAGTCTGATAAACCCCGTCGCATCCTTCTGATCAAATACCTGATCCTTCTCAAAAGTGACAAACTCTTCGCTATAAAGTGAATAAGGGGACTTCCTGCCGACGACAATACAATTCCCCTTGTATAACTTTAATCGGGCTGTTCCCGTTACATTCTCCTGCGTTTCGTCAACAAATTTCTGAAGCACCATCATTTCCGGAGAATACCAGAACCCGTTGTAAACCAGTTGTGCATATTTAGGAATCAGGGAATCTCTCATCAGCATCACCTCCCTGTCCATGGTAATGGATTCCACGGCACGATGGGCGGCCCAGAGAACAGCGCCCCCGGGTGTTTCATAAACACCTCGCGACTTCATGCCTACAAACCGGTTTTCAACCATATCCACCCTTCCGATCCCGTTGGAACCCGCCATCTTGTTCATATGGTGAAGCAGTTCTGCAGGAGCCATCGGGACGCCGTTGACAGCTACAGGATTCCCCCTGTCAAAATCTATCTCCACATACATGGGAAGATCCGGTGCTGCCTCCGGAGACACGGTCAGATCAAACATATCCTCGTGCGGCTCCATCCAGGGATCTTCAAGAATGCCCCCTTCATGGGATATGTGCAGAATATTTCCGTCGCTGCTGTATGGTTTTTCCTTTGTCAGGGGAACTGGAATATGATGCAACTTTGCATAATCAATCATCGACATCCGCGAATCGAAGGACCACTGGGGATCGCGCCATGCGGCAATAATCCGGATATCCGGATTCAACGCCATATAGGTGAGTTCAAATCTGACCTGGTCATTTCCCTTTCCCGTTGAACCATGAGAGACGGCATCGGCGCCTTCCAGTTTCGCAATGTCGATCTGCCGTTTTGCGATAAGCGGCCTCGCGAGGGATGTTCCCATAAGATAAGACCCCTCATAAACGGCATTGGCCCTCAGGGCCGGAAAAACAAAATCCCTGACAAACTCGTCCTGTAGATCGTCAATGTACACCCTGCTTGCACCGGTGTTAAGAGCCTTTTCCTTAAGACCGTCGAATTCGTCCTTCTGGCCGATATCGGCGACAAAGGCAATCACTTCACATTTATATGTCTCAATCAACCACTTCAGGATGACCGATGTATCCAGCCCGCCCGAATAGGCAAGAACAACTTTTCTTATCCCGTGAGTCAAAATCTCATCCTCCGTTACATTAAAATTTCCATAATGGCCTTCTGCACGTGAAGCCGGTTTTCTGCCTGGTCGATAACCACCGAGTGAGGGCCATCTATGACATCGGACGTAATCTCCTCACCGCGATGCGCCGGAAGGCAATGCATTACCATAACGTCCTTTCGGGCATGTGAAAGAAGCGTCTTATTGATCTGATAGTCCCTGAATATGCGTTTTCTTGCATCCTGCTCGGCTTCCTGCCCCATGCTGGTCCATACATCCGTGTAAACCACATCGGCGTCATGGACCGCATCAACGGGGTCCCGATAAACCGTTATTCCCTTTTCCGCCTCCCTCATTCCTCGTTTAAGGATAAATTGATCAGGTTCATAACCCTCGGGACAGGCAAAGGCAAGCTGGAAGGGCAACCTCGCAGCAGCATCGATCCAAGAATTCGCAACATTATTTCCATCACCGATATAGGCAATTTTCAATCCTTTATAATCGCCCTTTTTCTCCATTACGGTGAAGAGATCGCTCAATATTTGACATGGATGCTCCCGGTCTGTCAAACCATTTATCACAGGTATCGTTGAGTGTCTGGCAACTTCTTCAACCAGTTCCTGGGAATACGTCCGAATCATGATCCCATTGAGATACCTGGACATAATTCTTGCCGTATCGGGGATATTTTCACCCCTTCCCAACTGTGTATCACGACTGCTCAGAAACAGCGCCAAGCCACCCAACTGGTACATGCCGACTTCAAATGAAATCCTGGTCCTTGTTGATGACTTGTCAAAAATCATTCCCAGTGTCTTCCCTTTGAGGGGAGTATATGTCTCTCCGTCCTGCTGCATCTTTTTGAGTTTGACCGCATTTTGAAATATGACACGGATATCTTCCCGGTCAAGATCATAAACACTTAACAGATCCTTTTTCATTGACTTCCCATCACCTCATCCAATATATCAACGGCCGCATCCACATCCGGCCTGGTAATAATCAGCGGAGGCACGAATCGGAGCACATATCCGCCGGTGCAATTTATTAAAAGCCCCCTGTCCATGCATTTTCTGACGATAGCTCCCCCGTCTTCCGTCAGTTCCATCCCGATGATTAAACCCTTTCCCCTCACGTCTTTGATTACAGGGTATCGTTTTTTCAGTTTTTCCAATTTATCAAGGAAATACATCCCCATTTTCGTACAGTGGTCAAGGATTCCATGATGAATCAGAACATCCAGGGTCGCAAGAGATGCAGCCATGGCAAGGGGATTTCCGCCAAAGGTTGAAGCATGGGTGCCGGGGATGAAGGCCGCTGCAACCCTGTCAGTGGCCAGCATTGCTCCCACAGGGAAACCGTTCCCCATGGCCTTGGCCAGCGTCATAATATCGGGTGTGATCCCGTAATGTTCATGGGCGAAAAGTTTTCCCGTACGGCCCATACCGACCTGAACCTCATCAAGTATCAGCAGGATTCCCCGGTCATCGCAGATTTGTCTCACCTTAGTGAGGTAATCTCCATCGGGAATTTTTATCCCCCCTTCTCCGAGGATAGGTTCCAGAAGCACCCCACATGTCTTGTCTGTAATGGCATTTTCCAGGGCAGTCACATCATTAAAGGGTACATACCTGAATCCTTCAGGCAGAGGTGCAAAACCGATCTGGAATTTCTCCTGCCCTGTGGCTGTAATCGTCGCAAGGGTTCGCCCGTGAAAGGAATCTTTCATGGTGATCAACTCATACTTATGTCCGCCCATGTTCTCATAAGCATATCTGCGGGCAAGCTTTATCGCAGCCTCGTTGGCCTCCGCCCCGCTGTTACAGAAGAAAACCTTGTCGGCAAAAGAATTTTCAACCAGCATCCCGGCGAAGTGTATCTGAGGTTCGATATAGTAAAGATTCGATACATGGGTCAGAATTTCGACCTGTCTTTTGAGAGCTTCCACCACTTTCGGGTAAGAATGACCGAGGCTGCAGACAGCGATGCCGGCGACAAAATCGAGGTACTCTTTTCCGTCACTGTCCCATACTCTGGCGCCTGAGCCCTTTACAAGCACAACGGGAAAGCGCTTGTAGGTTCCCATGATATTTTTCTCCGATAGCGTTATTAACTCACCTGTTGTCATTTTCTGCCTTCCTGATTACATCATTTCATCATTTCGACGTCATATCGACCAGAGGGAGATACCTTCTAAACACGACATGACAGCCTGATCGTTATATGACGATTTCCGTACCGATACCCATATCCGTGAAAATTTCCAGAAGTATGGCATGTTTTAAGCGCCCGTCGATGATATGCGTTTTCTTCACGCCGCCCTTCAGGGCCTTCATACAACACTTCACTTTTGGAAACATGCCTCCCTTGATAGTCCCTGTCTGAATCATGTCAACAACGTCTCTGTCATTCATCGTATTAATCAAATGCCCCTCATTATCAAGAACACCTTCCACGTCCGTTAATAAAATCAATTTTTCCGCCTTCAGGGCAGCAGCCACTTCTCCGGCCACAATATCGGCATTGATGTTATACGTCTCACCGTTTTCTCCCACTCCCGTAGGAGCGATCACCGGAATAAACCCATCCTGTTCGATAGATTCTATCAATCCCGCATTGATAGCCCTCACCTTACCCACCAGGCCGATGTCGATAATCTCCGGAGGGGTGTCCTTCGCCTTTTCTTCGCTCAAATAATATTTTTCGGCCCTGATGAGATTTCCGTCTTTACCGCTCAGACCAACGGCTTTGCCGCCATGTCGATTGATAAGACCCACGATTTCCTTGTTCACCTTGCCGACAAGGACCATCTCCACGATGTTCATCGTTTCCTCGTCCGTGACACGCATCCCCTGAACGAATTTGGAGTCTATCCCCAGTTTCTTCAGGAAATCCCCAATTTGAGGACCACCTCCATGAATCACAACGGGGTGAATTCCTATATATTTCATCATCACAACATCCCGCGCGAATGAATCCTTCAATTCATCGTCGATCATGGCATGGCCACCGTATTTGATGACGATGGTCTTGTTATAAAAGCGTCGAATGTAAGGAAGGGCCTCCAGTAAAATTTCAGCCCGCTCCATGGATTTCTTCACATTATCCATAAATACTCCAGGATTAAATTCTGACGGATTCGTAAGATACCGAATTTCTACAATTTCTATAAAGTCTGATTTTGAAATTGTTTCGTATTCAGGATTATTGCTTTGATGCTTCTCCTTAGAGGATATATCTGCTCAGGTCTTCATCTTCAACAATGTTTTCCAGCTTTTCTCTCACGTAATCCGCATCAATGGTCACTTCCTTCTCTTCCATATCGGGTGCGTCAAAGGAAATATCATCAAGGAGAGTTTCCATGATCGTATAGAGCCTTCTCGCCCCGATGTTCTCCGTTCTGTCATTGACTACGGCAGCCACCTCTGCAATTTCTGCAATGGCGTCCTCCGAAAAGATGAGCCTGACGCCTTCCGTCGACATCATTTCGATATATTGCTTGATCAGAGCGTTATGTGGTTCCGTGAGGATTCTAATAAACTCTTCCTTTCCAAGAGAATCAAGCTCCACTCTGATAGGGAACCGCCCCTGAAGTTCTGGAATCAGATCGGATGGTTTCGTGGCAATGAATGCCCCCGCCGAGATGAAGAGAATGTGATCCGTCCTGACCATTCCATACCTCGTATTAACCGTTGATCCCTCAACAATCGGCAGGAGATCCCTCTGCACGCCTTCTCTCGACACATCCGGACCGTGAGGAGTATCGCTCCCGACAATTTTGTCAATTTCGTCCAGAAAAATAATCCCCGATTGCTCCACTCTATCGATTGCAGACTTGGTTACCTTGTCCATATCCACCAGTTTCTGGGCTTCTTCCTGTGCCAGAATTTCCAGGGCCTCGGGAACCTTTACCCTCATCCGTTTTTTCTTCTGGGGGAAAATATTACCAAACATCTCTTTGATGTTGAGTCCCATATCTTCAACGCCGGATGATGAAAATATTTCAATCATGGGACCGCTCTTTGTTTCCGATATCTCCAGCTCCACAAACCGGCTGTCCAGTCTGCCTTCGTGGAGAAAGCGCCTTATTTTTTCACGGGTCGTATCCGTATGCTGAAGCGGTTCCGCATCGGAGATCTCCGGTGTTCTGTCAACTATCAGATCGCTTACCTTTCCTTCCGCAGGCTTGGGAGGAAGCAGGATATCAAGGAGCCGTTCTTCCGCGATTTCCGCCGCTTTTGATTTTACTTTTTCCTGTTCCTCCGCCCTGACCATATTCACAGCCAGCTCCACGAGGTCGCGGACCATGGATTCCACATCCCTTCCAACATAGCCTACTTCTGTAAACTTTGACGCTTCAATCTTCAAAAAGGGGGAGTTGTCAAGTTTCGCCAACCTCCGGGCAATCTCCGTCTTCCCCACGCCCGTTGGTCCGATCATGATGATGTTTTTGGGAGATATTTCCTCACTCAGTTCCTTTGAAACATTCTGGCGCCTCCACCGATTTCTGAGTGCAATGGCAACCGCTCGCTTGGCATCATGCTGGCCAATAATATATTTATCCAACCTTTCCACAATTTGTCTTGGTGTTAACGAATTAGATGACATGCAAATATTTACTCCCTGTTTTCTCCTTTGAACTTCTTGCCGTTTTTATCTTCATCGCCGCTATCTATATCCAGTTCCTCGATGGTAATACGCTGATTTGTGTAAATGCATATTTCGGATGCAATTTTTAACGATTCTTCAGCAATCTCCGTCGCCGTCAGATCCGAATGTCGGACAAGGGCCCGCGCAGCCGCCAGGGCGTAGGGTCCGCCTGATCCGATGGCCATGACATCATCATCCGATTCAATGACATCGCCATTGCCCGATATAATAAGAAAATGTTCCTTGCTCACAGCAATCATCAAAGCCTCAAGATGTCTCAGAATCCGGTCCGTTCGCCAGTCTTTTGTCAGCTCAACGGCAGCCCTCAGGAGATTGCCTTTATACTGTTCCAGCTTCTGATCGAAACGATCGAAAAGTGTAAATGCATCGGCCGTCGCCCCTGCAAATCCGACAATGACCCGATCCTGATACAGCCTGCGAACTTTTCTCGCCCCATGTTTCATCACCGTCACATCGATGGTCACCTGACCATCGCCTGCAACTGTGACCTTCCCTTTATGTTTTACAGCCAATATCGTGGTCCCTCTAATTTTCATACGGGTTCAGTCGCCTCCTCCTTCCGACCTTCTTCCGACTTCATTTTTTTAGCCTTCGGATGGGCTTTATCGTAGATTTCAAGTAATCTGCCAACACTGACAGAGGTATATTTCTGAGTCGTTGAGAGACTTTCATGACCGAGGAGTTCCTGAATCGCCCGTAAATCGGCTCCTGCCTCCATCATATGGGTGGCAAACGTATGACGCAGGACATGGGGACTGATCTTTCTGTTTAAACCGCTCATGAGGACCAATTTGTCCAGAATCCTTGCCACCGTCCTTGTACTTAAGCGGGTACCCTTCCTGCTGACAAAGACCGGACACATTGAACCGCCGTATTCATATTTAAAAGCATCTTTCCTGCATTCGAGATATGCGCGAACAGCCACGAGGGCCGGATCTCCAACGGGAACCACTCTCTCCTTCATGCCTTTTCCCCTGACCTTTATCAAGCACCGGGAAAAATCAATATCTCCTATATTCAAACCCGTAAGTTCACTGAGACGAATGCCGGAAGAATAAAACAGTTCAATGATCGCTATGTCTCTTAACCCCGTTTCATCCGGATTTATTTTCGTCTTCAAAAGAGCCAGCATCTCATCGACAGACAGAAAGGCCGGGATGTGCTTTTCCGCCTTCGGCGCCTGCACCGTTTCTGCAGGGTTGATTTTTACGATACCTTCACGGAGAAGATACTTAAAAAAAGTCTTCAGGGCCGTTACCTTTCTGGATATGGTTATCTTTTTCCTTTTTCCACGATACAGGGACCCCAAAAAAGCCCGGATCATCATGTGATCAATTTGCATCAGAGTGTCCTGTTCACGTCTCGATGAAGAAGGATAATTATCTGCGAGAAATTCCTGAAACTGTGTGATGTCAATCAGGTAATTTTTTCTCGTGTTTGGTGTAAGATTTCTCTCCATCTCCATGTGGAATTTAAACTTTTTGATCGCCTGTTCCAATGATGACATCCAAAAGACCGCCTGAGTCCGAAAAAATCTACCCCTGTCCATCAACAGGGGCGACATTTTTCACATTACAAGTGTTGCTCTGTTACATTTTGTATTTTCCGAAATCATCAGGAGAAAGATTTTCCAGAAATTCTTTCAGCTTTTCGTCCTTGAATTTGTCAATATCCGTCAACTTCGATCCAAAATCAACGTTCCGTGATTTCTCAATGACCTTGTCATCGACAAATATGGGAGCATTGGCCCGAAGTGCAATAGCGATTGCATCGCTTGGACGGGAATCAATCACCAGACTTTTACCTTCTCTTACGAGATAGATATTGGCAAAGAAGGTGTTATTTCTGAGATCGTTTATCTCTATTTTTGTCACCTCGACTTCCAGAATCCGCAAAATATCCGTTAAAAGATCATGAGTCATGGGGCGGGAAAATGAAATTTTTTCCAGCTCCGTCGCTATGGCGCTTGCCTCGAAGAGCCCAATCCATATAGGAATGGCCTTTTTCTCCTGCATATCTTTCAAGATTACGATAGGTGTATTCGTAAGCGGATCTATTGTCAGCCCGGACACTTTCATTTTTATCAACATCAGTCAACCTCCCTCTTTTTCACAGCAGGATTCCCCTAAGGGAGTGCTGATATGCATCTGTAATCATGACAGACACGGTTTTACCAATGAGTTCGGATTCGCCTCTGAAGTTCACGATCCTGTTGGTACGCGTTCGTCCTATCACATCATCACGGCAATTTTTACTAAAGCCCTCGACCAGAATTTCTTCAATGTTGCCTATTAACAATGCATTGCGCTCAAGGGTATGTTTGCCCTGAAGGGATTGCAATATCTGTAACCTTTCACGCTTTACTCGTTCCGGAATCTTCTTCTTCAAACCGATGGCTGCAGTCCCGACGCGCTCCGAATATTTGAAAGAAAATGCACCGTCGAATTTGATGACCTTCATCAGTTCAAGTGTCGCCTGAAAATCCCAATCTTCTTCTCCCGGAAATCCAATAATAAAATCAGAGGTAATACTGATATCCGGACAGATAGATCGAAGACTCTTCACCTTGTCCAGATAATCAGCGGACGTGTAACACCGGTTCATCATCCCGAGAATTCGGTCCGACCCCGATTGAACCGGAAGGTGGATATGCTCACACACCTTGTCAACAGTCTTAAAACTGGTCATCAGTCTTTCAGACAGGTCCTTTGGATGCGAGGTTGTAAATCTGATTCTCTCTATAGCATCAATTTTCCCAATTTCCTGTAATAATTCCGGAAAATCATGCCCATTTCCGGGACTCTTGCCATAGGAATTGACATTCTGGCCTAAAAGGATCACCTCCTTGACCCCATGGTCAGCGAGAATATTGATTTCCTTGATAATATCCGTCAGCGCTCGACTTTCCTCCCTGCCTCTCAAATAGGGAACAACGCAGAAGGAGCAAAAGTTGTTACAGCCCTGCATAATCGTGACATAGGCGCTGATCTTCCCATTCTGCGGCACTGCCACCACATTCAGCGATTCGACAGATTCCTGGAAGTCCGTCGAAATAACGGCCGCCCGCGATATTTCTATTTTTTTCACATACTCCGGTATCCTGTGAATATTATGGGTACCAAAAACGAGATCCAGAAACGGATATTTTCGAAGAAATTCTGATCCCTTTTGCTGGGCAAGGCACCCGCCTACGCCTATGATGATATCCGGGCGCTGTTCTTTTAGTTTCCTGAATCGCCCCAATTCACTGTATATTTTCTGCTCCGCCTTCTCTCTTATGCTACAGGTGTTGACGATGATCAGGTCGGCTTCTACGAGATCATCTGTCGTGACATATCCGGAACTGCCCATTAGAGTCATGATTTTCTCAGAATCATGGACATTCATCTGACAGCCGAATGTTTGAATATAAAGACGCCTTTTCCCCAATCTCTGAAGTTATCCTGATATATTGATAGCTTTGAAAATCATTAGTGCAAATTACTATTATAAGGGGAATATATAGTCAACACATTTTTAGTATGAAGCTACCGCCTTAATATGACCATTATGGGATTTAAAATACGTGTTTTATATGTTAGTGTTCGCTTGCTGGAAATATGTTCGGAACGTTAAGAGTTGAAACCTTCTTCCGGTAAATCGTAATTTTCCTGATAGTCCTTGAAAACGTTAAGGATACAGGGTATACGTGGCGCATTATGACTGTCAGCTATTCCCAACAACAATTACGGTTGAATCCAAAACGGCTTGTCTTATTGAACAGATCAATCAAAGAGGGGGAAAGGTGAAGCCTGGTAAAGGTCGCAAGAATGGATTTGTAAAAATAGACCGTGTCAAGTCTGTAAAAAGGCGTGTCAAGCTAAGGCAGGAGGAAGATTTTTACCGCAACATCGTTGAATCAACCAGTGATTCTTTATACATGGTGGATATAAATTGCAGATACCTATTAATGAATCAGCCTCATTTGCTGAGACTTGGCCTGCCAAAAGGAAAAGTCATCGGCAAGACATACGGCGAATTACATTCACCGGCGCGAGCAAAAGAGTTTGCTGACAGAGTAGAGATGGTCTTTGATACGGGAAAGTCCATGCAGTTCGAACACGGAAGCGAGAGAGACGGCAGATATTTCCTACAGACAATGAGTCCTGTAAAGGAACCCGGTCCTGATGGAAGAATCACGGCTATTGCCGTTGTTTCGAAGGATATCACCGAACACAGGCAGGCTGAAGAGCTTTATAGAATTCTGACGGAAACATCCATTGCGGCAGTTTTTATTGTACAGGACGGAAAGTTTGTTTTCATCAATGCCAGTGCCATTGCTTATGCCGGTTATGCGGCAGAAGAGATCATAGGCCAATATTCTGATGTGATAGTCCATCCTGATGATAAAGAGTTGGTAAAGATGAAAAACCGGGAACTGCTGGCGGGAAGAAGCAACCAGGCTTTTGAGTTCAGGATGGTTACCAAGCGGAACGAAGTGAGATGGATTTCCCAGACGGTCACCCCAATTCATTATCAGGGGAGACCTGCCATTCTCGGTAACGCCATGGACGTTACGGAACTCAAAAGTGCAGGAGAAAATTTGCAAGCTGCGAGCAAACGTATGCGTGATATTATTGAATTTCTTCCCGACCCGACGTTTGTGATTGATGAAAAAAAAGAAGTTATTGCCTGGAACCGGGCTATTGAAGAGATGACCGGCGTGTTGAAGAAGGATATGATCGGTAAAGGAGATTATGCATATGCGGTCCCGTTTTACGGCTATCCAAGACCAATCATGATCGATCTTGTGGAATGTACGGATGAAGAGATAAACGCCAATTACGATTTTGTGGAAAGAAAGGGGAACACAATTTTTGCAGAAACCCAAGTTCCTTTTCTACGCGGTGAAAAAGACGTTTTTCTCTTTGGGAAGGCGTCACCTTTTTTTGACGACATGGGGAATTTTTATGGTGGCATTGAAACAATCCGGGATATTACAGAGCAGAAACGAACGGAGATGCAATTAATCTATCTAAGTACCCATGATGAACTGACAGGACTTTATAACAGGACTTTCTTCGATACGGAGGTGGATCGGTTTGCGCTTGGTCGGCACTTTCCCCTGAGTTTTATTGCTGCTGATGTGGATGATTTAAAACAGGTTAATGATAGTCAAGGCCATGCGATGGGGGACAAATTGATACAATCTGCAGCAAATGTGCTAAAGCAATCTATACGGCCAGATGACATACTGGCCAGGATAGGTGGAGACGAGTTCGCCGTGTTGTTGCCCAACACAAGCGAGATAACTGCAGCATCCATCTTAGAAAGAATTAAGAAAAATATTGAGGTATTCAATGAAACCTGCAATGGCCCTTCTTTGAGTCTATCCCTTGGTGCAGCTGTAGCAGAAAGAGGTGAATCGCTCTCCAAAGTCTTTGAAAGCGCCGATGAGTCCATGTATCGAGAAAAGGCTTTACAAAAAGAGCTAAGAAAGCGAGCTATAGAACGATGAGGTTGTGACCATAGACCCACATAATCCAAAACCGGAAGGGGCCATAGGCATTTCAGGATTTTAACGTCTGAACCGACATCCCGTAACAATTTTAAGTGGCAAGTACATTAGGGTAGCAAGCAGGAATGACAGATGATCCTTAGGAGAAATCAATTGTATTTAAAACCATGGACTGTCTGTCTATCAATGTTTATCGTCATCTTGATCATCTTATGTGTTCCAATTACCTCTCAAGCAGTTCCATCAAATAAAATCACGGAAACAAAGATCATCAAATACATTCCGCCAATTCCTTCAGAAAAAAGAGAAGGTTCCTGCTGGACCAATTCCAATATCATTCAACGATCAGATGTCTGGCGGTGCATGATCGGTAATGAAATCTTTGACCCATGTTATACCGTCCAGGATAAAACAACGATTGTCTGCGGCGCCCGGCCTGATATTGATAAACCATCAGGATTTGTACTCGATCTTACCCAGCCATTACCGACACCTGATATTGCCAAAGGCCCTTCTTCATCAGCATCTATGATTGAACTGGAGGATGGAACAATCTGTGATTTTATCTCCGGTGCATCAGGCGCTACAGATGGCGTCAGAGGAGAGAGGATCAATTATTCTTGCAGGATCAAAGGTCAGGATGCGGTGATCTTTGGTGACTTACAGACAGAAACAGTCTGGATTGCAGAGAAAGGAATTCTCGTTAAACAGAAGACCAGGGATGATCTGCCGCCCTTTCTGGTAAAGGATCTTCAGAAGGTGAGAATCAGGACCGTCTGGCAGTGAGATGAATTGATTTTTATTGCAGGTTCTTTCCCGGAGCTTGCCGATATAGAAAACCCATAAGGTCAATAACCATGAGTATCTTTATCACAGGCGTCAGGAGATCAACATGAGAGGAAAAGTCTGGACATTCACTCCTCATTCAGGAGGGAAAAAGATCACGCCGCTATCCCGCAAAAGAAAGTTTCTTTTTGACCTCAGCCGATATTTTCAATATACCCACTGAAGGATTTTGCCGCTCAAAAAACGAATAACCATGTCGCAATCCAAACATTTTTCCATAGATATATACGCACGTTTCGATGGATATCATGAGGCAGGCAGCCAGCCGCTTAAATGTGGTGAGTGGTGGTGAGGTGGTAAGAAAAAAAGGGGATACGAAATCCGTAACCCCTTGAAATTTGGTGAGCCCTGCCGGGATCGAACCGGCAACCTACTGATTAAGAGTCA
>JBAWYD010000040.1:0-19963 GCA_037143735.1 Deltaproteobacteria bacterium | reverse complement strand
GGCTATATTTCGAACATTTCCCGGGGCGTCATGGTGAGGATTTGATTGCCTCCTCGCTTAACAAGAATCATATCCTCCAACTTGACGACGCCCAAAACCTCGTCAAGCATATGCAGATCCAGGGCAATGACATAATCTTCCTCCACAGGGGAATGGTCGTATTCGGAGAGAATGGGGGGTTCGTTCAACTCCAGGCCGATGCCGTGACCGATCAACCGTGATTTCTTGCCGCCGCCGAAATGCTGGAACTGACCTTGACGTCCCAACTCATCAGCTTTTTTGACAGCCATCCGGTAGATTTCATTGCAGGCCGTACCCGGCCTGATGCTTTCGATGAGATGATCGGCAATGGCCTTCAAGTCGTCGTACATGGAATGAATTTCTTTTCCGGCCTTTCCCACACAATAGGTCCGTGTCTGATCGGCATGATAGCCGTTTAAGAGTGTAGGAATGTCAACAATGACAATGTCCCCGGCATTTATTTTTCTTTGCGAGGGACCCGCAGGAACGGCGGGGCTCAACCCCACGCCGGTAATGGTGTAAACGACACCGCTGATCTTGAAAAGGTTGGGACCTGAGGTGATGGGGCCACGGCTCATGAAGAAATCGGGCTGGCGGATGAAGAAGATACCCTCATGCCCCGCCAGGCGGTGGGCGTTTTCCACCGCGGCGGCAAGTTCCAGTTCCGTTATGCCTTCCTCTAAGGTCGAAAGGACTGCCTCATGGCCGGCGTGGATAGCCTGGCAGGCTTTCTTGATCTGCTCAATTTCCAGGGCGGCCTTCGTCTTTCGCTGTTCCAGAATAAGCGGAGAGACATTGACAAAATCGCATCCCCAAAAGAGTTTCTTGATGTTCAGAAATTGCTCCGCCGTCAAAATATCCAGCTCCACACCAATCTGCCTGCCGGACGGTTGCATCTTCGTTAAGAAAGACTCGGAAATCTTGTCCAGTCGTCTTTCCTCTTTCACCCGTTCTTTCGGGATGAAAATATCATTGAGGGCAAAATCCAGACCGCTCCGGACATACAGAATGTATTCATCCGGCAGGACGACCAGCCAAGAGGGCTGGGCAGTCCCGGTGTAGTAGAGGATATTCCGGGAATAACCGATCAGGGCGCCCCCTAATTCCCGATCGACAATCTGCCTTTGCAAGGCCTCTATCCTTTTTACCTGTTCCATAACATCATCACCTCCTGTGCATTGAGATAAAGTGAATTATTATGGCACATTATATCAGGCCGTCAATATGCCGTTTCATACGCTATGTTGAGGATCGTTTTCTACGTTAACCACTTGGTTTACCGGCGGTGCTACAATTATCAATCATGTATCCGGTGGCCCAGCCACTTTACAGAACCGAATGTCCAGATTTCTATCATCCATATCATAATTATTGAGAAAATAACATCAATGATAACGGCTTGAAGTCCTGCATATTCATTGAGGTTGACGATTTGTGTAGTACAGGAAGTACTGTTAAACGTCAATATTTTCAATGGATATCTCAAGCGCTTCAGCAATCTTTCCAAGAGTGGCGCGACGTGGTCTCGCGTCGGGTTTTTCTAATTTTGCAACGGCGGCTTGAGTCACACCAATACGGGCGGCAAGCTCTCTTTGCGTAATTCCGATATGCTCACGCCATGCCCGGATCATAGGTGTTGCCCGTAAAAGATGTGCTTCGACAACCGCTTGACATTGGAACACGCTGGGAATTTGGATAAACCTCGCGAAGCCGTCAGAATGAGTGTATCCCTAATTCTTTTTCGCTCCGATCAACTGCGGCGTTTGTTCGTTGTTGTATTGCTTTCTCGCAATACGCTCCACCTGGGGTTTGATGTAACTGAACAGGTCGTCCATCTTGATGGATCCATCCGGTTTGACGACATCTTCGTTTTTTATGCCCTTGAGCATGAAGTAGGTGAAGAGTCCGTGACCTTGTTCTTCATATGCCGAACTTATTTGGTCTCCCGATGATGCCGTCATCACGGCAATGTTCTTTTTAATATTTGGAGTATTGATCGTAATGACAAGAGGCTTTGCTCCCTTGGCAAGGACGGAACGGCCACCCGCACCGGAAAAACAGGAATCAAGAACAACAGTGATCTCTCTTGCTTTCAGCTTGCCCAGAGATTCGTAAAGACGCGATATGGGATATCCCGTCTCGGCGATAAAGGTCGGATCGCCGTCATAGGGCACCAGATAGGCATCGCCAGTTTTGGTATTCGGTGCACCGTGTCCGGAATAGTAGATGAACACCCGGCCGTTTTCCTCCACATTATTATTCAGCCAACGATCGAAATATTTCTCCATGTCACTCTTCAGTGCTCTGTCATTTAATAGGGTAATCACGTTTTCTTCGGGATAGCCCATTATCTTTGTTAAATACTCCGAAATGATTTTCGCGTCATGACTTGCAAAGTCCGCTTTGGGAAGTTTCTGGCGGTAATTTTCGATCCCAATTACGATGGCATAGGAGTTTTTATTTGGTTTAGTTGCAGTGGATGGCAGTTCATCAACATCGGATTTGATAATGGGAGATACTTCTTTAGAGGGCACAGCTCCTACCGATACTGATTTGACTTTTGCGGATTGCGCTCGATCTCTATTTGTTGCAATTTGTGTCTTTGCCTCGTCTGCACCACTTTCAATTTCAAGGAGTTTAACCAACTTATTGCATCCACCCTCAGCAGCCCAGTCCCGGGCTGTCATTCCTTTCCACCCTGCGGCATTTACATCTGCACCTCTTTCGAGAAGTAACCGCACCGCCTCGACTTGGCAGTAGTATGATGCATAGTGAAGGGGAGGGCCTGCCACCATTGCGCTGAAGCTGCTTTCGTTGATGTTTGCGCCGCCGTCGAGCATTTCTTTTAGTGCTTTAATATTCCCCTTTGCTGCCGCGCTATGAAGCGCTCCTGCGCAGCCGGCCAGCAATGTCAATAAAAATAAGATAAAAATGACTTCAAATATTTTTTTCATAACCGATCACACTCATTTAGTTGTCCACACTTCAACGCACCCGCCTGCTCCATATAAAAAATTTGTCTCCGGTGAAAAAAATCCAGTGTGCTCATCCTTGAAGTTGACGTTTTACTGAAGAATCCTACACAGACTGTTCCTTAATCCGATCTACAATTTTCCGATATTTTTCATGGATCATGTTCCGATCAAATTCATAGAACTCCTTAAGCATCCGGTCCTGTTCTTCCTTTGTAAAGTACTCCATGCAGGGATAAAAGAAATGTTTGTCCTCCTTTTCAATATGTATGGGATAAAAATGGGCCAGTTCCCCCAAGAGGGAAACGACTTCCTGTGATGTATTTTCTCCCTTGAGATATCTCTCTTTGGCGTCCACCAGCATACCCACCGTTTTCCGGGCATACTTATGTTCCTCCACCAACTCTTCCATGATACGGGCGTGTTCTTGGGAGAGCTGTTTTTTTATGAGATCCCTGAAGAGAATATCCTCTTCCTTGCCATGGTGTGTCCGGTCCGCGTAAGTACGGATGAAGTCCACCGCGGTATCGACAAACAGGAGGTCCACCTTTTTCTGTTCAGTAATCTTCCTGGTTTCACCCCCAAAAAAGCTCAGCATCTTTTCAATCAACCTATGTTCCCACATCAGGGGGCCGATTGGCTTCATGACGACACCTCCTCCTTATTGTGTGGTTCATTCTACTAAACTGCATTGAACAACTTATAATTAATAAGATTTCATAATGTTAGCCCATCCGTAGCGACCGGACGATACGATTTTCTTATATCATAATCGAGAAAAAGATGCCTATCAAAATTACCAGACGCTCGATTTCACATTGTAAGTGAGTAACGAGGGAACTTTCCCGAATCTCTCCGATAATCATGACCCTACAAAAACATCAAGGCTTCTGGAAATATGAGCAACAGGAATAAATACAAAAAAGGGCCGGATATGCTTAATCAATGAAGCATATCCGGCCAAAACATGATCTGATATTTTGGTTTTAATAGTATTTATGAAAAGGGGGCAGATTTGGTACGCCCAGCAGGGTTCGAACCTGCGACCTTCGGATTCGTAGTCCGACGCTCTATCCAGCTGAGCTATGGGCGCATCACAATAAATATGGCGGAGAGAGGGGGATTCGAACCCCCGGTACACCTTTGAGGGGCGTACATTCGCTTAGCAGGCGAACCCATTCGGCCACTCTGGCATCTCTCCGATTCTTCAGGGGACAGGGATTCCTGATCCCTGTCCTTTTTTCTGGCGGAGGGAGCAGGATTCGAACCCGCGAACCTTTCGGTTAACGGTTTTCAAGACCGCCGCCATCGACCACTCGGCCATCCCTCCGCGCAAGCTTTTAACAGTGCCTCTTAACCCGGAGGAAGAATCCTGTCAATTCCTTTCATGTATGGTCTTAGAACTTCGGGAATGACAACACTTCCATCGGCCTGCTGGTAATTTTCCAGAACGGCGACGAGCGTCCTTCCTGCCGCCAGTCCGGACCCGTTTAAGGTATGAACAAACTCCACCCTGCCCGTGCTCTCGCGACGGAACCGGATGGAAGCTCTGCGTGCCTGAAAATTCTCAAAATTACTGCACGAAGATATTTCCCTGTAGGCGTCCTGTCCCGGGAGCCATACCTCCACATCATAGGTCTTTGCTGAAGAAAACCCCATATCTCCCGTGCAAAGACTCACCGTCCTGAAATGAATGTTCAACCTTTTCAGGACTTCCTCGGCATTCCCGGTCAGTTTTTCCAGTTCATCGTAGGATGTCTCCGGCGTCGTGAATTTGACCAGTTCGACCTTGTTGAACTGGTGCTGCCTGATCAATCCCCGGGTATCCTTCCCATACGAACCCGCTTCGGAACGGAAACAGGGCGAATACGCCACGTAATACACAGGCAGATCCTTTTCGTTCAATATCTCGTCTCGATGGATATTGGTGACGGGCACCTCCGCCGTGGGAATGAGATAATAATCCAGCTTGTCAATTTTGAAGAGATCATCCGCAAATTTTGGAAGCTGGCCGGTTCCCGTCATGCTTTCCTTGTTGACCATGAAGGGGGTCAGCACCTCTGTGTAAGCATGTTCTGATGTGTGGAGATCGAGCATAAAATTGATAAGCGCCCGTTCCAGCATGGCGCCTGCTCCGCGATAAAGGGTAAAACGCGCTCCCGTGATCTTCGCTCCCCTGGCAAAATCCAGGATATTCAAGCTCTCCCCGATGTCCCAGTGCTGTCTGGGGGCGAAGTCAAAACAAGGTTTCTGTCCCCATTCTCTGACGACAGGGTTGTCTTCGGAACTTGTCCCACAGGTGACAGACTCATGAGGAATATTGGGAATGGTCATTATCATGGCATCGAGATCTTCCTCGGCCTTTTTCAGGGATTCCTCAAGTTCCCTGATCCGGCTTGAGACTTCTGCCATTCTGGCGATGATCGAAGAGGCGTCTTCCTTAAGTTTCTTTTTTTCACCGATTTCCCTGGAAGCCTGGTTTCGTTCATTCCGCAAGGCCTCCACTTCCTGCAGGATATCCCGCCTCGTGGCATCCAGACCGGCGAATGCGTCAAGGTCAATCTCCTGACCCCGCTCCCGCATCTTTCGTCGCACAAGATCCACATTCTGTCTGAGAAACTTTATGTCCAGCACGGCGTTACCCTTACCATAGTATCTTTCCGTTAAAAGAAAGTTTCCCCTATCACTACAACTTTCCGAAGTCAATATCTTTTGTTACATTATTCGGCTAATGTAATTGTATTTATTGAATTTTGGAACCCTTGATTTTCCTCTTGATCATTCCGAGGACTTCCATCATTTCTGAACATTTCATCATACGTGAAAAGATGAAAAACGAGGCCATCCCGGTTGCAATGCACACCGTGAGGTACAGAAGCCTCTCACCCAACGGTCCTCCGACACGCCAGGGGAGAATAATTCCCACGAGAAGAATCACAAACCACATGCCTATCGAGGAGATGAACACCTTGAAAATGGAACGATAAAAGTCCTGATCGAGAAACGCCCCGATCCTCCGTTTTAAAATGACGTACAGCATCACGACATTGACGGCGGAGGCAATCGATGTGGCCAGCGCCAGACCGCCATGCTTCAAGGGAAACATCAGGATAACACTGAAAATAACGTTGACGATGAGAGCGACAATGGCCGCCTTCATGGGAGATTTCGTATCCTGGAGGGAAAAGAAGGCCGACACAATCACCCTGATCACGGAAAAGGCCCACAAGCCGACGGCGTAGAACAGCAGTGCCTGGGCTGTCAGATATGTGGCCTGTACGCCGAATGCGCCCCGCTGGAAAAGGACGGAGATGATGGGAACGCGAAGCGCAATGAGAGCCACCGTTGCCGGGATGGTGATAAACAGGATCAGCCTCAGGGAAAAGGATATGGTTTTTTTCAGTTCTTCGAAATGTCCCCCGGCGACCTGCTCGGAAAAACTGGGAAGTGTGGCCGTGCCGATGGCAATGGCGAAAACACCCAGGGGCAGCTCAACGACCCTGTCCGCGTAATAGAGATAGGATACGCTGCCGGAAGGCAGCAGGGATGCCAAAATGGTGCTGATGAAGATATTGATCTGATAAATTGCGGCGCCGAAGGCCGCGGGCAGCATGAGGGTTCCTATACGCCGGATGCCCGGATGTTTGAAGTTGAAATTTGGTTTCAGCCTGACCCCCATCTTCACGAGGAAAGGCCATTGCATGGCCAGTTGAAGGATTCCCCCGACCATAACTCCCACAGCAAGAGAAATGATCGGTTCCTGAAAAAAATCACGAAGCGTAAGCGCCGCCACAATCATGGATATATTCAGCACAACGGGAGACAGGGCAGGCGCGGCAAAATGCCGCAGGGAATTCAGAATGCCCATGCACAGGGCTACAAGGGAAATGAAGAAAATATAGGGAAACATCAGACGGGTGAGAAAAACCGTGAGATCATACTGAGCGGGAACCTTGACGAAGCCGGGCGCCATGATGGTGACAATGACGGGCGAGAGGAGAACCCCTGCCAGAGAAACGATGACCAGGATGATGGAAAGAGCCGTAAAGGCGATATCGGCCAGTTCCAGGGCGTCTTCTTTTGAGGGTTTTTTCAGGTAGTCGGTAAATACAGGAACGAATGATACCGTCAGAGACCCCTCGGCAAGAAGTCTTCTTAAAAGATTGGGAATTCTGAAGGCAACGAAAAAAGCGTCCGTTGCCAGTCCGGCGCCGAAAAAAGCGGCGACAACCATGTCTCTGATGAAACCGAATATCCGGGACAGCATGGTCGCCAGTCCTACGACGCCTGCCGCCCCTGCGATCTTCGAATTTTCACTGCCTTTTACGGGAATTTTTTCCATAACACGAATAATGTGTGCATCCGTTCAGATTTTTGAAAAAAATCAACAAATAATATACCTTAATTCATGACGGAGGCGATAGTATGCCGGACAGAATGGTCATCACCGCTTCACGGTTCAACCCTTCTATGGCAACGGTTTTCTTTTTCGACTTATGGCCGCCTGTGATGGTTATCTGCTTTTTCTTAACGCCCAGGGTGTCGGCAAGGAATCGAATGCATTCCATATTCGCCTGTCCTTCCACCGGCGGAGCCGTAATTTTAATTTTAAGGGCATCATTCTGAATTCCCGCGATCCCGCATTTAGCAGACCTGGGTACGACGAGGACATGAAACGCAATTCCCTTTTTCGTCTCCATCAGGGGAAGCAACATGTTCACCGAAACACCTCTCCGGACAACATTGAAGGGGATCTTTTCATCTGAAATACACCGCCAGTTCCATCATGCTTCTGACGAGAAAACTCTGTAAAAAAACAATGGCTAAAATGAGAATAATGGGTGAAAAGTCAATACCCATGTTCCCAAAGGGAATCCATCTCCTGATCGGGGCCATAACCGGCTCCGTGACCCGGTAAAGGAATTGAACGATGGGGTTGTACTGATCGGGGTTAACCCATGAGATGACAGCCCGGGCGATAATGACCCACATGTACATCGTCAGGGCGATGTCAAGAATTTTTGCGACCGCAACGATTAAATTTCCCAGTACAAACATGTAACTTCCTTCTCCTTGATGAAATTAAGACGTCCCGCCTTGTCTTAAATGAAAGCGGTATGATGGCGCCACACAGTGCATATAAGGCATGTTTTGTGACTATCATATATTGAAGGGAATGTGCAAATAAAGATTGACTTCGCTTTTTTTTGATGATTGTGTAAAGATAGTCAAAAAAACAGGAGGTTAGAGGCAGAAATGCTGAAAGGGAAAAAGGTTGGAATTATCGGTGGAGGCAAGATGGGCAGTGTCCTCATCGGCGGAATCATCTCCCGGAAGCTGATACCCGCAAGTCATATTACCGTTTCTGATACGGTCAAGGAACGGTTGGAGGACCTTAAAAAAACATACGGAGTCCATACCGCCGGCGACAACAGCAAAGTGGTTAAATCCTCCGATATCATTATTCTGGCGGTCAAACCCCAGAATATGGCGGAAGTTCTTGAAGGCATATCCCGCACATTTCAACAGAGCAAATTAATAATCTCTATTGCGGCGGGAATACCAACCAAATTCATCGAGGGATATCTCAAAAAAGGAGCCCGGGTTATCAGGGTCATGCCGAATACACCGGCCCTGATCGGTGAAGGAGCCGCTGCCCTTGCCCGTGGTGCGAACGCCACAGACGATGATGCCAACGCGGCGCTTCATATTTTTGAATCTGTCGGTATCGCGGTCTCCGTCAGGGAAGAACTCATGGACGCCGTTACAGGCCTGAGTGGAAGCGGGCCCGCATACGGATTCCTCATGATTGAAGCGCTGACGGACGCCGGCGTATATCTGGGGTTAAGCAGGGACATTGCCCTCAAGCTGTCGGCCCAGACCATCATGGGCGCAGCCAAACTCTGCCTGGTGGGAAACAAACACCCTGCGGAACTCAAAGATATGGTCACCTCTCCCGGAGGCACAACCATAGCTGGTTTGAAGGTGCTCGAAGAAGGAAAACTCAGGGCCACACTGATGGCAGCCGTCGAAGCAGCAGCTTTACGGTCCAGAGATCTGGGAAGCAAAAAATAGCCGGACTTCCACCCTCAGTCCACCAGTTGTTCAAATATTTTACGCAGCCTGGTTAAGGGATTGTTATCCTCTTCCCTAACCGGGCTTACTTCACGCTTCGTTTCAGACAATGTTGCTTCAGGCCTTGTTTCAGGCCTCGGTTCAGACGTTGTTTCCGGCGACATCTCAGGCTTTGTTTCAGCGGTCTTCTCTTCCGGTTTCTTTTTCCTGTACCTTGGTTTCCTTCTTGACTTCTTTTTGAGCGGAGGAGGCGCTGCATCAATCGCTTTATCAATTTTTTTTATCTGTTCGGCCGGTTCCGTCGGGACAGAGGCCGCCACGCCAGGTTCCACATCATTTTCATCCTGTTTCGCCGTTTCCGTTGGTAAATCAACCTGTTGTGCAAGCATTTCTTCGACCTGTTCCCGCGCAACGGATTCAATTTTCAACTCATCCCAGGATGTATCCGGATTACCGGAAATGTGGATGGAAATATCATGGACATTTTCCAGTTTGCTGATTTCGCTTCTCTTCTGGTTCAGCAGATAGTCGGCCACTTCATAGGGAAGGGTTATTTTCAATGCGGAAACGGCCCCTTTGACTGCCCGCGATTCAATCTTTCTGAAGGCAGTGAGTGCCGTATATTCCAGTGAGGGCCTTACACCGCGCCCCTTGCAGAAGGGGCAGGTTGTATAACTGATTTCCTGAATGGTGGACTGCTTCTTCTGTCTTGAAAGTTCGAGAATGCCGAATTTGGAGATGCGGGACAACTGAATTCTCGCTCTGTCAACACTGAGCGCTTTTTTAAAGGCTTTCTCCACCTCGGCGTTATGTATCCGATCCCTCATATCGATGAAGTCGATGACGATCAGGCCGCCGAGATCTCTCAGGCGCAACTGCCTGGCTATCTCCTCAGCCGCTTCAAGGTTTGTTTTAAACGCCGTTTCTTCCACATTCCGTTTGTTTGAAGCCCGTCCAGAATTGACATCAATGGTGATCATCGCCTCCGTGGGATTGATAATGATATATCCGCCGGATTTCAATTCCACCCGATCCTGATATATGACGCGGATCTGATCCTCGAGCTGACATTTATCAAAGAGAGGCGTCTTTTCTTTATAAAGTTTGATCAATTTTAAGCTTCGGGGCATAACGGCTTTACAATAATCCCTCATTTTCCTGATTGTCTCCACGTCATCCACCTGGATTTCTGCAATCTCCGATGTGAAGTAGTCTCGAAGAGATCGGACGCCAAAATTGCTTTCCTGATAGATAAGGGACGGGGCCGAAGTCGTTTTTGTTTTCTTCTGAATTTCCTTCCATAATCTCGACAGATGTTGATAGTCGCGGGAAAGCTCCTGCTTGGTTCTGTTCATGCCCGCCGTACGAACAATAAAACCAAGTCCTTCTTCTATCTTGATCTGTTCCATCAGCCCTTTCAGGCGTTTACGATCTTCCTCATCGTCTATCTTCCGGGATATGCCGCTGCTCGGTTTATTCGGCAGTAAAACGACGTACCTGCCAGGCAAGGAGATGAAAGTGGTCAGGAGAGCGCCTTTCCGTTCACCGACCTCCCTCATGATCTGTACAAGGACCTCCTGCCCGACCTTGAGAGTATGTTTGGCACCGGATGCGCCGGCTTGCTTTCCATCGGATTCTGTAAAATACTCGGTACTGACATCGTGGAGAGGAAGAAACCCGTCCCTTTTCCCGCCGTAGTTGACAAAAGCGGCCTGGAGCCCCCGTTCAACTTTCAGGACAATACCCTTATAGATGTTTCCTGTTATCGGTTCCTTGATGGCCATTTGAATATTGAATTCGACCAGCTTCCCGCCATCCACAACAGCCATTCTTTTCTGTTCGGGATGAACTGCATTGATCAGCATTTCTCTTTTCATATGAATCCTTATTGATTAAATCAGTGTCGATACATCTCCCTTGCCAACCCGGATGACCTCTATCATATCATCAACAAGGTTGACGACGCTCGATTGTTCCGAAACAAGTATCCCCCCATCAATTACCAGATCGACACGATGTCCTAATTTCTCCCTGATTTCGTATGGATCACTCAAGATATCGCCGTTGTCGGTCTTTACGCTGGTACTGATGATGGGTTGTCCCAGTTCTCTGACAAGGGCAAGGCAGATGCGATTATCCGGTACTCTGATGCCTGTGGTTTGCCTTTTGGGAAGGATGATTTTAGGAACAAGCCTCGACGCTTCCAGGATGAACGTATAGGGACCCGGCAGCAGACGCTTCATCGTCTTGTACGCATAATCCGACACCCGGGCGTACCGGCTTATGTCTTTCAGATCTGCACAGACAAAACTGAACGGCTGTTTCTTGTTTCTCCTCTTGATATCATAAATTTTTTCGATCCCCTTTTTATTAAAAAGGTCACATCCCAGGCCGTAAACGGTGTCCGTCGGGTAAATGATCACGCCTCCATCACGCAAAACATCAGCCGCTTTTTTGATTAACCGCATCTGGGGGTTCTGGCTGTTAATGGAGAAATACATATCGCTTTCCGTTTATCTGATTCTGTATATATAAACCAGTTATATATAGCAGCAATGTAGAAAAAATAAAAGCGATTATCAATGAACTTTCATTTCATCCTTGCTCAATTTATATTGGATGCTATCCACAAGGGCATTCCAGCTTGCCTCAATGATGTTTGCGGACACGCCTACGGTACTCCAAATCTCGTCCTCATCCCTTGAATCCAGAAGGACCCTCACTTTCGCGGCGGTTCCCTCGCTTCCTTCCAGAATTCTGACTTTAAAGTCTACCAGATGCATTTCACAAATCCGGGGATAGAATTTTGTCAACGCCTTCCTCAGAGCATTGTCAAGGGCATTAACAGGGCCGTTTCCCTCTGCAGCGGTCAATTCTTCCTCATCGCCTACCGATATCTTGATGGTCGCCTGTGAAACAGGAGGATTTTCTTTTATTTTCGCGTTAATGACCTGAAAACTTTCCAACCTGAAGGGTTCTTTGAATTTACCCGTTGCCTTTTTCAACAATACGGAAAGAGACCCTTCGGCGGCCTCAAACTGATACCCTTGCGCTTCCATGCGTTTTATTTCCTGGACGATCTTTCGGCTTATGGTCGAATCATGCCCCAGATCAATACCCATTTCCCTTGCCTTATACTCAATGTTGCTTTTTCCCGCCAGCTCGGAAACGAGAACCCTCTGCGTATTCCCCACCCATTCTGGTAAAATATGTTCATACGCTGCCGGGTTTTTCGATATGGCCTCGACATGCACTCCACCTTTATGAGCGAAGGCGCTTCGACCGACAAAAGGTCTTGAGTTGAGGGGCGGAATATTTGCAATATCGCTGATATAATTAGAAAGATTGGTCAACTGCCTGATGGATGCATCCTCCAGACATCTCCTTTTCATCTTCAGTTGGAGGTTGCCGATCACACTGATGAGGTCTGCATTCCCGCACCTCTCTCCGTATCCGTTGATCGTTCCATGGACCATCTTAACGCCTGTAAGGACGGCCGCCAGAGTATTGGCCACACCAAGACCGCCATCATTATGGGCGTGGATGCCAAGATTTCGGGAGGGAAACAGAGCGCTTACTTCTCCGATGATCGCCGTTACTTCATGAGGCAGAGTCCCCCCGTTGGTATCACAGAGAACAACCGTGTCTGCACCGGCCGCGAGGGCAACTTCTATCACTTTGCATGCATACTTCGGATGATGCTTGTATCCATCAAAGAAATGCTCAGCATCATATATAACCTCCTTGCCCCTCTTTTTCAGATATTCGATGGAATCATGGATCATGGCGAGGTTATCATCGACAGAAATCTTTAGAATATCAAGATGGAGGTCCCAGGTTTTACCGAAAATCGTGACCACCGGCGTCTCCGCCATGAGCAACGCCGTCAGATTCGGACACGTCTCGACTCTCTTGTCCGGCCTTCTCGTGCTGCCGAATGCGGTCAGACGGGCATGCTTGAATGTCACAGCTCTGGCCAGTTCGAAGAAACGAATGTCCTTGGGATTGGAACCCGGCCAGCCGCCTTCAATGTAGTGAAAACCGACGTCATCCAGACGTTGCGCGATCCTCAATTTTTCTTCCGCCGAAAAATTGATCTGCTCCCCCTGGGTTCCATCTCTCAATGTGGTATCGTAAAGCAACACATCCCCTGTATCCATAACCATACCCATACCCCCCTTTATTGAAGTTCCCCGTAAAAAAAATCCGCTATCAGCTTGACCTGATAACGGATTTTTGTTCATTTTCTGTTTTTTATAGAAACACTATCCCATTACCAGGTCTCCTATGTCATGAGGCCTAATTATGCCACGAATGATCATCATGGGCAGGGGCGTCTTCATGTTTCTCTTTCTGCTCTTTCTGCGATTTATCTTTTTAAAATCCAGACAACAAGCGATTTGGTTTATTTTTAAAATAGATAGACCTGTTTGTCAAGAGAATTATAAGGATTAATGTTACGCCCCTCAACTCTCCCTGATCTTACATGAGATGAGGGGAAAAGGGGGTATAGCGCCCCTCTTTACAACGAGGCGCCCCTGAGAAAGTTGATGGCATTTTTGAAGATGTTGAGCCCCATCCCCTCTTCGGGAAGTTTTTCCCGGGTCCAGCGGGGATGGTTGGTGTAGTGGAGATAGGCCTCCGGGTGGGGCATGAGGCCGAAAATCCGTCCCGTGCTATTGCAGATACCGGCGATGCCGTGTATGGAGCCGTTTGGATTGGCGGGATAGTCCACGGCGATATCCGCATAGTGGTGATGGCTGTACTGAACAGCGACATGGCCATTATCGTGCAACCTTTCGAGAACATCCTCATCCTGCGCGATAAACTTTCCTTCCCCGTGTCTTACGGGAAGGTACAAATCCCCTATACCTCTTGTGAAAATGCAGGGCGACTGCCAGTTGACATGCAGATAGACCCACCGGTCTTCAAAACGGCCTGAATCGTTGAACGTCAGAGTCACGGTCTGCTTTCGGTAGTCTCCGTCGAAGCCGGGAAGCATTCCCAGCTTGACCAGAAGCTGGAAGCCGTTGCAGACGCCGAGGATCAGTTTTCCCTGTGCGATGAATCGGACAAACTGATCGTAAAGTTTCTCATCCCTCCCCTCGATTCCCGCGTGCAATATACGGTTCGCCCCCGCTTTCGCCGACCCCAGATCGTCGCCGTCAAGGAACCCGCCGGGCAGGTTAAGGAAATGATAGTCGTCGAGGCTCTTTTCACCGTAAAGCAACATGCTGATGTGGACGATATCCACCTCGTCGGAACCGGCAAGCCTGCAGGCATGGGCCATTTCCATTTCACAGTTGGTTCCGTTTCCCGTAATGACGATTGACTTGACTATCTTCGGCATTTGATGTCTCCGATTAAAAATTCAGGGGCTTCTGCCATATTGCTTTTAAAAGATGAATGTCCTCTTCGATGATCCGGTTTCCCCTGAATCCATCGATCTTCAACACGCCCTCGGAAAGGACAACGCCCACGCAGCCGATGACCACACCTTTCATCATATCTTCAAACGGGTCTTTTGCTTCCGGTGAAATCGTGACAACGAAGCGACTCTGCGATTCGGAGAAAAGAAGGGTGTCGTTTCGGTCGATGCCCTCGGACGGAACGAGTGCAAAATCGATGAACAATCCCAGTCCCCCGGCAAAGGCCGTCTCGGCAAGGGCAACACCCAATCCCCCGTCGGAACAGTCGTGACAGGAGGCGACAAGTCCCGCCTGAATGGCCCGGCTCAGGGCGTCGTACAACGCTTTCGCCCTCTCCGCATGGACTTTCGGAACCTGGTTTCCGACAAAGCCATGCATGGCATACCATTCGGAACCGCCCAGTTCAGGGTAAGTTACGCCGAGCACGTACACAAGGTGATCCGCTTGCTTGGCGTCCATGGTGACGGCCTTGCGCACATCCTCCATTTTGCCGATGGTTGAAAACAGCAGGGTAGGGGGGATCGATATTTTTGTGTCGCCTATCTGATAGTCGTTTTTCATACTGTCTTTCCCCGAAATACAGGGAACACCGTAAGCCGTTGTATAATCGTAAAGCGCCCGGTTCGCCCGGACAAGTTGCGACAGTTTGTATTCACCATCCGGTGTTTTCTCCGATTGCACGGGATCACACCAGCAGAAATTATCCAGTCCGGCCAGCCGTTCAAGGGTTCCGCCTACGGCAATGGCATTCCTGACGGCCTCATCGATGGCGCATGCCGCCATATGGTAGGCGTCGATATCGCCGTAACGGGGACAGATGCCGTGGGCCACCACAACGCCTTCATAGGAACTCAGCACAGGCCGGATGACCGCCGCATCACCGGGGCCGTCGTTACAGGCGCCGACCAGCGGTTTGATCACGCTTCCTCCCTGAACCTCATGGTCGTACTGTCGGACAACAGCTTCCTTGCTGCAGATATTGAACCGGGAAAGCATGCCTCTCAGAGACTTTCCCATGTCGGCAGGCTCCGTGAAATCAGGCTCCGCATGCCTTGGCGGCAACCATTTCGCACGCAACTGCATCTGTGGAACGCCGTCGTGGAGAAAATCCATGTCCAGATAAGCCACCGTCTCTTCACCGTAGCGGACATGGAACTTGCCTGAATCGGTGTACGTGCCCAGGGCGGTGGCCTCCACATCCATCTTCCGGGCAAGATCAAGAAACGCCTGCACGTGTTCCGGGGCCACCGCCAGGGTCATCCTTTCCTGGGATTCGGAAATAAGAATTTCCCAGGGATTCAACCCCGGATATTTCAGGGGAGCCTTCTTGAGATCCATTTCACACCCGCCGCAGAGGCGCGCTGTTTCTCCAACAGAGGAAGAAAGGCCACCGGCGCCGTTATCCGTTATCGCCCGATACAGCCCCCGATCTCTCGCGATAAGAAGAAAATCCGTCATTTTTTTCTGGGTAATGGGATCACCGATCTGGACAGCCGTGACCGGAGACCCTTCATGGAGTTCCTCGGAAGAGAAGGTTGCCCCATGAATGCCGTCTTTTCCGATTCTGCCGCCGGCCATGACGATCATATCACCCGGCTGAATTTCCTTCGTGTGCGATGGCTGTCCCTGGAGAACGGCGGGCATGATACCTGCCGTTCCGCAATAGACCAGGGGTTTCCCGAGATATCGCTCGTCGAACACGATGCTTCCGTTGACCGTCGGGATGCCGCTCTTGTTTCCGCCATGCTCGACACCCTCCCGGACCCCCTCATAGATGCGCCGGGGGTGAAGAATCCGCTTTGGCAGGGGTTTGTCGTAGTTCGGAGGCGCGAAACAAAAGACATCCGTATTGAAGATCAGCTTCGCTCCTTTTCCGGTGCCGAAGGGATCCCTATTGACCCCCACGATACCCGTAAGGGCGCCTCCGTAGGGATCAAGTGCGGATGGAGAATTGTGGGTTTCCACTTTGAAGACCAGGTTACATTCATCGTTGAACCGAATGATTCCGGCATTATCAATAAAAACGGAGATGCACCAGTCATCCTTCCCCAGGCGCTCCCGGATCTTTTTTGTTGATCCTTTAATATAGGTATCAAAAAGGGAATCGATCTTTTCGAATGCGCCGTGTTCGTCCTCGTAAACGATCCGGGCGTTAAATATTTTATGTTTGCAGTGCTCGGACCATGTCTGGGCAAGACATTCCAGCTCCGCGTCGGTCATTTTCTTCCCAAGACCGACCTCGCGCCTCCCTTGCAATACCGCATCATCCCCCAGATAATCACGCAGGGTTTTCATTTCGACGAGATTCAGAGCCAGGACGCGCTCATTGCTGATTTTAAGAAGCGTTCCGTCGCTTACATCCAGATCGATCTCTTCAACCGACAAACGATCCCCGCCGAAGACACGCGGTACGTGAGGAGCCATTCCCTTCTGATGGTCCCATGATTTTCCATCAACAATTTCATATCGTTCAATGAGTTCGTTGGCAAGGAGATTGGAGGCGATGTTTTCGGCATCGTGCCGGCTGATGGGACCATCGATCATGTACTGCCTTGATGTATAAACACCCCGAAGCTGGTCTGATGATATTCCCAGAAGAAGCGATATGGCTTCTTTGGCGGTCTTTCCCACATTATCAGTGACTCCCGGTCTGAATCCCACCTCGATCATCCACTCAAACCCTTGCGCCAGGCCGCGGTTGATTGCATACTCCTGAATGATCGGATCGGAAAGAGGCCCCGCCGCCGCTTTCTCCAGTTCCCCGGGGATCAGATCACCGTCAACCGTATGAACATCAATGGTTCTTACCCTATCGACGGCAATTTGCAGATGTTCGATGATCCTTCGTTTGATCTTATCCCCGAGGGCGTCCCTGATCCCTTCCTTGAAGCCGATTTCTATCCTGTCCGCCATACCTGTCCTCTGACGTTATTCCTGCTCTGAGATCTTTGAATGAGTCCTGTAGATGAGGCCTACCGCCTTCAGGGCAGGGCTTCCCGGTATTTTTCTTGCTTCCAGACAATTTTTTAAGCGTGTATGAAGATACCAAAAGGTCTATGAGAAAGCAACTTTTTCCCCACTCCTGATTCTGGAAGTCATATGGACACGCATGAGCATTCTGTGATACCTTATATAAATTAAGATGATCTTGTCAAATAAAAGGGCGATCCAGTCTGAGGCGGTAATCAGACAGGTCTCATGACATGTATCTACAGGAATGAATCCGAAACATTTCAATTTTCTTGACAATATAAAATAAAGCAATATAAAGTGCCTATGGGCTTGATACCGTAAAGGAATGTGACCATTAAGAAAAACCGGAGGTATAACGGGAGGAAGCGATGATGAAGATTATGGTGGGCTACGATGGGTCCAACGCGGCAAAAAACGCTCTGAATCTGGCAAAAGTTCACGCAAAAGCCTTCCATGCGAAAGTCTATGTCCTGACCTCCATGGTAAAGGGAGAAGAAAAACAGGTTCAGGAAATCAGAAATACGGAACATGAACTGGAATATATCAAATCCCAGTTTGAAGAAGAAAAAATCCCCTGCGAAATTCACCTCCTGATCCGGGGCTTGTCGCCCGGTGACGACCTCGTGCAATTTGCACGGGATAATAACGCTGATGAAATAATCGTGGGCGTTGAGAAAAAATCAAAAGTTGGAAAATTTGTCTTCGGTTCCAACGCTCAATACGTGATCCTTGAAGCCCATTGTCCGGTTGTAACCGTCAAGTGAACACATTGAAAGACATCTTGTATTACCTCATCACCGGATACCAGCGGATTCTTTCGGTCATCCAGTTGGGTATGCCGATCCGGTCCTTGGCGGCATCGTAATAATAGGCACTCCCCTTGAAGGGATCGAATATCTGTATGATGGGAAATTCCACGATTTTCGTGTTCTCAAGAGCGATCCCGTTCATCACCGCCGTGTTCTTCACAATCTCCCAGCAGGAAGCGGCATTTGCCATAGAAACAAATATCTTGCAGTTCCTGGGCGGGATTTCCCCGTTCCGCACTTTCTGCAGGATCTCGGGATAGAGTTTCTCCGTCCGCCCCGGAAACATGTAAATCCTCATGTACTTCGGCAGAAGCGCCTGATAATCGACATCCCGCGTGTCCGTATTTTCAGTTCCAAACCCCGCGATCCTTTCGAGCGAAACATTCCCTTCGTGTGTGAACGTGCTGACCACCCAGCAGTTCGAGGTGCCGGGACCGACCACCATCCGCTTCCGGAGGCGGTGACATACCCTGGATATAACAAAGTTCGCCTCAATATCGGAGGTCCCGAGAGCAACGATATCAACGCCGGCGACAATTCCTTCGATCCATTTCTCGTCGTTTCGGGTAACTTTGCGGCAGTGAGCCGCGACAGCGCATTCCGGGTTGACTTTCTGAAGGTACTCCTTCCATGCCTCCGTCTTGGTTTTTCCGATTGACTCCGGGGTAAAAGGAAGACGATTCAGGTTCGTTGCCTCGACCACATCGAAATCGACAATGGTAAAGTGCCGGTATCCCACCCGCAACAGAAAGTCGAGAACAGCGCCGTTACCGCCTGCGCCTGCCACCAGAACCCGCGTCCTGCCGATAGCGAGAATTAGTTCTTCCGTGAAATTCAGAATACCCTGCTGCCGGTTAACGATATGTTCCCACATATCAAGCGACATTCTTTAAAAAACTCTTTCCTATCCTCCAACCCGAGAGAATGAAACCTTGGAAGAATTGTAGATAGTATCCGTTCTACCGGGGGGATAAATCTTAATATCTCACGGCTGCGGCCTTCCTGTAGTATTCCATAAGGATCGCGACGTTGTCATAACCGGCGTCGGACAGGATGTTTGATTTGCACGTTCCGAAATATTGCAATTCTTCAGACTTCATCGGCATCCTGTTTCGTTGAAGCCATTCGAGTATGACGCCCCTCTCCTCCTCGCTCATAAAGAACCATCTGTACAGGTTGCGCCTGCCGTTGAGATGATTAAACCTCGTCTCGTACCTGCTTTTCATCGTTTCCAGGTTGAGGCGCCCGAACCGCACCTGTTGGCCCGTCTTGGGACTCAGCCTTGAATCCGGCGAGACATCATCAAACAGCAGAAACCTGGAGTAGAAAGCGGCATGATGGGCCATGAAAGATGCGATCATGTCGGTGCCCTTCAATAGATGGGCGATTGTCAGATAGGCAAGTCTGCAAAGGTGAAGCGGCAATTCCAATACGCCGAGTTCCAATCCTTCGGCTATGACGAGAGACGACACCTCGCACAGCTGTCTCCCCTCCGTTCGAAGAGAGCCCAGGGGCTCGGGAAAAATGAAATCGGAGGGCAACCCCAACCGTGAATCCGGAATAACGATCACCGCACCCACCGGTTTTCCGGCCTTTTGCGCCAGGAAGAGCATCGTGTCGGGATGCAAAGAATGGATCGTGCACCAAAGCCCGCTTTCACGACCAATCCGCAGGTCATATCCTT